>JBAUOG010000822.1:0-1707 GCA_049579625.1 Bryobacteraceae bacterium | reverse complement strand
GCCTATGACACCTTGCGTAGCGCTGAGCCTAAAAAGAGGGCCACGCACTCGTGTTACAAGACTATCGTGTCTATCAGTCGTCACGTTCTGCCTCATCCTACGGCTGTTCCTCTGCATTATGAACTTGTTTAAGTCCTCTTGCATTTCAAATGCCATCGCACCTGCAAGCAGTGCTAAGGTTTGTTGGCATCGCTTGCAGGTGCGATAGGCACTTAATCGGCTCTGGGACGATTACCGTCCCCACCTGACCTGTTTCATCCCCTTTCAGATGATTCTTTCGCCATTTGTACTCTCATCAGAGAGTTGGAAAGGTTTCAAAAAAAGTGGGGATGACTCATTAATTGATTTGCGCAACACTGAAATCGAGTGTCGTTCCGGTGACATCATAGGAAACAATACTGCCAGATCCTGGCTGATATTGGACATAAAGGTCTCCTGAGTTACTTTCTCCTAACTCCGCTTGCACACGAGGACGCACAAGAGCTCCAACTGGTATGCTTTCACCTTGGCTGTTTAAAGCATCCAGGTCGAGAGTTCGCCTTTGATCGATAGGATAGACCCCGCTGTTGGCTTGTGTCCAACCTGCGGTGGAGCCGTCTGAAGGATTTACCCACTCGATCCAAAATTTCATGTCGAAGGCTGCATCGTTGATACAACAAATGCTCTGTACTTCTCTAGTCATAAATGTGTCTCCTTTTTTGTTGAGTCATATCAATCTTCTTACGTCAAAAAAGCTGCTTGAACAACGACGGTAAATGTAGGAATGAAATGGCTCTCCCGCACTCGGCGTGAAAGCTCTTGTATCTATGAAGAGCCCGGTATCGTTGTGTTGACCTTGCAACAGGCCGTGTCGGTCCTTGATAGATTCCTGAGTCTTCCCGATCACAGGCAGACCGGGAATGGATGATGGTGTCGACTTCATCGCTTTTTCTCTTTGCTTTGTTCTCCTTCATCTCATTGAGCCGATGACGGCTCTTCTTCTTCATCAACGCTTTCCTGCGTCAGAAAGGTCTGACCGGATTGCTACACAAAGTATGCACCTTCGGGTGCGTGAAGTTAAGATCGTCTACTAGTCGTCTGCTAGTCTCATCATCTGATACCTTTGTCGTAACGCTCGTATGGACTTCTCTCTTGTTTTGGAAGGGATATACACAGGAACTCATACAGTTTGTTATCAATACGATAAAAAACTGTGATCGGTTTTTGGCAGAAAACCGTCAGCCGATATGGTATGCTTCTGCAGAGGAGAACTTCCTTCGTGTTGATCGGGAACGCGAAAGTGGCGTGCTGTTACTCCTGCTGTTAGCCTCGCCACGTGTGTGCCCTCCATAAACGGCTCACAGAGCCAACACACCCTTGTGGCATTCCTTGTGTTTTTTCTGTTCCTTCTCACCACCAAGAGGGACACGTCAGCGCAGAAAGAGAGGGAGTCTATGAAGCAATGTGAAGACCGTAGCGACGGCGGCATGTGCATTATCGACAACCAGACACACATCCATCTAAACGCTCATGAAGCCTCTGCTTTCTGGCAGTGGTTATCCGCTCTTCAGCAGACCCTGCACGTCATCAACCAGCACACGCAGCAGGGCATGCATCTGTCCCAAAAAGACTTGAACCACCGAGATGAAAGGGAAACTGCCATCCCTGACCTGCACGAACAGGGGCCTATGGTCAGGGATTTGATACAGGAGGGGGAGACCATGACGC
>JBAUOG010000821.1:0-3003 GCA_049579625.1 Bryobacteraceae bacterium | reverse complement strand
CGGTGTCCGCTACCTCGCCATCCCGGTTGATGATGAGCGTCTCGACGAACCTGATTCGCAATTCGGTCTTCGCGCCGCCCGGCGACGGAGGCAGCTGTGCTTTGAGCGCCGCTACCTCCTGCGGGGTTGGCGCACGCGGACCCCGCACGACTGCGAGCACAAGGCTGGCCTTCCCTATTTTGTCGAACCGCACCTCGGCCAGATCACTCCCCGGGGAACGATCGATTGTTGCCCTAAGCACTCTAGCCACCGAACTCTTGAAAACCTCATTCGCGATAAGCCGTTCCAGATTCGACGCTAGCAGGGCCGCCAACGCTAGGAGCAGTGCGATGCTGGCCGCGTTGCGCTTCAGAAACGTGCCTAATTGGAGCCGGCCCACCGAAGAGACGCGTCGAAAGCCGTTCAACCACTGCACTGCCGAAAAGGCGAATTGGATGCCAACCATATTGGCGAACGCCAGCAGAAAGGCGCCGCCCGCTAGCCGGTACTCTCCCCGGGCCAACAGCAAACTGGCCGACGAAAGCGGGGGAACCAGCGCAGTCGCAATCGCGACGCCGACCAACGAAAGGGTGACACGCGGTGTGACGGCTGCAATTGCCCCCGCCGCACCACCGGCCAGCGCGATCATAAGATCCATGAGGTTCGGCTTTGTTCGCGCCATAATCTCGTCCGTGATCGGCACGTCCCGATGCAACCAGCCGAGGATGAACGCCGTCAGCATCACACCGCAGACGCCGCCGGCCAGAGCCAGCAGGGATCTGAGTAGCAACGCCATGTCGGAATCGACCAGCGCTAGCCCCACGGCCGCAATCGGTCCTATCAGCATCGCGACGATCATCGCGCCAATGATTACCGCAGGGCTGTTTTCAAATAACCCATAGCAGGCGATCATCGTCGCCAGCGTGTTCATGGCGACGTATGTGGCATCGAACGCCCCGTTGCTGCGGATGCTCTGTCGTACGGTTTCCGAAAACTGGTCCGGGCTCATTTCGGTACTCATCTTGTGCGGTCTCCCTCCGCTTCCTTTTATATACGCAGCAGCGGGTGGTCAACTATCGCTGGGGATTTAACTCGTGTTGTGATACGCTTTCTCCAGACCCGCACTAGTGCTCCTTATCCGCGCGCTAGTCAATAACGGAGCGCCCTTGGACCCTTGTAAGGGGGGGCCGAGGGCGTTTCTACTTTGGGCTAATGCCAGCTAATCTGGCTAGTGCTTTTACGCTGCCGGCTAAGTGACATTTCTTGATCGGGAATGGTACGATTCCAGGATGGAGTGTACCGAACGCGAGCGTCTCTGGGATGAATATCATCGATCGAAAGACGCCCTGTCTGCCTCGATCTACGCCAACCTCGGGACTTACGTGGACGCTGGGTTCGCCACGGAGTCTGCGGGAGCGGAAGAGGCCAGCGCATCTTACATCTTGGCCCGTCGCGCGTGGATAATTCACATCACAGAACATGGATGCTGCCGGTCATTTTGATCAACGCCCCGGTTTGATCGGTGAAATGAGGAGGGATTCATGAGCAATACCCTTTCCGCCGCAACCCTAAGGCTAGTCGGCTACTACGAAGCCGGGGACATCGACGCGAAGCAGTACTTCGTCACGGACATTCCGGGCGATCGGTTGAGCCATGTGATTTACGCCTTCGCCGACGTGACTTCGAGGGGCGAATGCGTCTCCGCGCGCAAACGTCCGCCAAAGAATTGACGCACGCTGCGACGAGACCCCAGCCTACTTGGCATGGCGTGCTACATGGCCAGGGGGTGCGCGAAAAGCGCGGTAAGCGCGGAAAGTGCCGGCCGTCGCACTGATGCGGCTATTGTATTGGTCATGGACTGACAACAGAACGGCGTCAAAATCGTTCCGGCCGGCGATCTGGAAAAGCACTGGAGGCACAGTTGCCGGACGGCGATATCGGCACCTTCACCGGGAACGACCCGAGCGTTCCGGACAGGTTCTAAATTTGTCTTCGGCGGTGTCTGCTGTAGCGCCTAGTCCGGCACCCGTCTAGCTTATTGATTCTATGGAGCGCTTAAGCAGAGCGGCGTATGCTCAGGCCATGGAGGTCTACAAACGCGAAACCGAAGAGCTGATCCGGCGTTTTGTGACTGGCAGGTTAACATTCCCTGAGTGCATGCGGGAACTCGATGCGGCGCTTGCTGCACTCGTACTCGTGTCGGGGCCGAAACTGAGCGGCGAGCGACTCGACGTCCTGTGCGATCTACTGGCGGCGAACAACCAGACCGTAATGGCCGAGGTAGAACGCCGCATCAGTCTGGATCGCACGACCCACCCATTCTCCTACATAAGAACTAGGGGGAAGTCCGCCTAACGCGTGATTCTCCCAATGTGTCGAAAGTGTAAGCGGAGATGGACGCGGGGCAAACGTAGACACCGGGCGGAGCGCGCCTAGCGCCGCGGCGCCCGTCTTTTCTTGAAGAGACCCACTAGACCGGCCACCCCAAGCATGGTCACCAACAGGACTATGGAACCAGGCTCCGGAAAACTGCTGAAGCCAGTGGTGCCGGGCCCCAGAGGGTTGATCGAAACGTCATCCAACTCGTAACCTGCTTGCCCGATCACCGCACTGTCGTAGAACGAGAATGTAATCGTATCGCGGCCAGTGCCCCGCGCGACATGGAAAATTTCGGTGTAAGCAAATGCGGGTGCATTGAAAGTAGAAATCGAAGTTCCAGATGCTAAGGGTAGGATCCTAGCGTAAAATCACAATCAGAGGCTCGGTTCGCCAGGCCAGCGCAAAGCGCACCCTCCGAAAGGCACCTCCAATCTGAACCAATCGGAAGGTGATGTGTGCTCACGCAGCAAGCGGCGGCTCAAACCCACCAGATTCACACCTGGCCGATCGACCGTCTAGTCTTCTACGCACGCAACCCGCGCAAGAACGATTCGGGAGTGGATCGAATGTGCAGCAGCCGCGCGCTAGGCTTCGATCTCGCACGCCACTCGGAACTCGCCATGAATGCCTCGGGCCCAGAGCCTG
>JBAUOG010000820.1:0-13679 GCA_049579625.1 Bryobacteraceae bacterium | reverse complement strand
CTTGCTGCTGAATCGTCGCCGGTAATAACTCGACCAGCGCCAGACGCCTGGCCACCCAACTGACACGGCGATCGAAACGGCGCGCTAACTCCTCCAACGAATATCGGAACCGCTGCTCCATCTCCGCTAACAGCCAGCCTTGTTCCAGCGCGCTTTCCTGCCGGCTGAAGCGCAACGATCGGTCCAGCAATAAAGCTTCGGCAGCACTCATCGGCCATACCGTGGCGTCCACTGTGTCGCGCCCTAGTTGCCGGAGAGCGGCGATGCGCTTGTGACCGTCGATCACCAGATAGCGGCCGTCTCCCACTTCGGACGCGACCACGACGATCGGCGTTTGTTGACCCGCTTCAGCCAATGAGGCCATCAACTGCCGCTGCTGGGCCGCAGGGCGGACTCGTAGATGTTCCCAGCGCTGGTCGAGTTGATGAAACTCCAGTTGCATCGTCGTCGGTTCGGGGTTCAGTATGGCCGAAGGTCAGACTGGTCTTTCGCGGCGGGACGGGAAGTGTGCCGGAAAGTCTCTCCGAATCAACAACATAAGCCCGGAACTGGTCTTTCGCGGACCGCACCAGAAGTGCTCCCATAACCCCTAGAAAATCAGCGCCTTGCGTGCCGAACTGGTCTTTCGCCAGATCCCACGGCAGTTGAGTCAGCGGAGCGGGTAGACGGAGCGGTTCCGGTTCGGGCTCTTTCTGAGCGGCCCGCCGGTCCATCCGGTAGGCGATGGCATAGCCGGGGTTCCGGCGCCGCCAACCGGCTTGTGTTTTTTGCCGGCGAGCCGTCTGGCACTCGGCCTGACCGCAGGCATGCTGTCGGGAACCTACTCGCGGGTCCGGCCGAAACCACCGGTGGCATATAAAACAGGGTCTCTTCCGGGCCTCTGGCATGGTGATGACTATCGTCACCACTCGCCAGCGGCTCACGCGAAGTTCTCAGTTCATGCCAGGTGGGTCAGTTTTGCAGAGCACAGGTGGGTAACTTCTCGCGAGCGCCGAAGGCTAAGAGGCTGACGGGGCCATATGGAGTTGAAAAGACCACGAGAAAGCGCTGCGGAAACGGTACTGGACATTGACGGCTACACGCGTTCGGATAAATAGCTCGGAGATTCGATATACTATCCGTGGGTTCTATCACATGCCAACCGCCAAGACAGGCCTTGATAAGGCTCGCACTGTGTTCACGCGAAACGGTGGGATGCTCCGCACCAGTCGGGCGATAGGGCTTGGTGTTCATCCGCGTACGCTGTATGCGCTGAGAGACTCAGGCGAAATCGAGCAGGTCGGGAGAGGGCTTTACCGCCTCGCCTCGGTGCCGCAATTGACGAGTCCAGATCTTGTCCCCATTGCGATCCGAGTGCGGCGCGCGGTCATCTGTCTTATCTCGGCACTGGCCCATCATGGTCTCACGACTCAAGTACCGCATGCCATTGACATCGCGCTACCCAGCCACAGTCAGGTTCCTAAAGTTGATGGTATCCCGGTGCGTGTCTTTTGGTATTCCGAGCCTTCCTTCAGCGCGGGCGTCGATGTCGTCACCTTGGACGGAGTTCAAGTTCGAGTCTATTCACCCGAGAAGACAATCGCCGATTGCTTCAAGTATCGAAACAAGATTGGTATCGACGTCGCAATTGAAGCACTACGGAACTATGGAGAGAGCAAGAAGAGACCAGACTTTAAGGCGCTGTCGATGTTTGCTCAGGTGAATCGAGTCCAAAGAGTGATGCGCCCCTACCTGGAGTCGATTCTGTGAGAGGTAGTGACATAGGTGCCTCGGTGCGGCACCGTCTTCTAAACCAGTCGAGGACACAAGGGCGACCATTCCAGGAAGTTCTGCAGTATTTCGCCATGGAACGATTCCTTTACCGATTGGCTGAATCGCCCGTTGCCGATCGCTTCGTATTGAAGGGTGCGCTCTTGCTCACAGCCTGGAAGGCGCCCCTCTCGCGACCGACGACTGATATCGACCTAGCTGGCAGAACAAGCAACGAATTAGAGGACATCTCCCAACTCATACGGTCCGTGTGCAAGATCAACATCGCTCCAGACGGAATTGAATTTGATCCCACTACAGTTGAGGCCGCCCGAATCAAGGAGGGCGCAGAGTACGAGGGTGTTCGCATACGATTTAGCGCCACGCTCGCACGAGCACGGATTGCTATGCAAGTTGATATCGGCTTCGGGGATGTCATCGTGCCTGCGCCAAACAGGCTCGCCTATCCAACACTTCTCGATTTCCCGGCTCCGGTGCTCCTCGCCTATCCCAAGGAGACTGTAGTTGCGGAAAAGCTTGAGGCGGTTACCAAACTTGGCCTGTTGAGCAGTCGAACGAAAGACTACTATGACGTCGCCCTCCTTTCGCGCATGTATTCTTTCAATGCCGAGCCTCTGATCGAAGCAGTCAAGGCAACCTTTCGGCATCGCGAAACGCAAATCGAAGCAGACCCGATTGGCCTTACTGAGAGCTATTGGAAGGACCCAGCCCGGTCTTTGCAGTGGCGTGCTTTTGTTCGGCGGAGCCGGTTCACTGAACGGCAAGAAGACCTGAAGCAACTGGTCGAAGAGGTTCGCCAGTTTGCTGTCCCCCTGTTAACCGCAGCCGCGGATGGCAAACCGCTCTTTGAGTGGACTGCTGGCGGCTCCTGGACTTAGCCCCTTACACTCTATTCGCTTCGTCAGATCGGCCTCGAAAGATAGAACGAGGGCTCAGTCTGCCGATCAGCCTGGCTGTAAGAACGTCGACAGACGAAATCCGTTTCTGCCCGACTGTCGAGGATCGAAGGCGAACCCACGTTCAACCAATCAAGGAGGTTGTTATCCACTCGCCAAGCGGAGCGGGCTGGTGAGATGAACCTCTCTCACAGGAATTCAATCAATCGTATCTCGCTGTGTCCCATCGGAGAGAACTTCTTCGCTGTTAGACAATGGATCGGTGAGGAGTGATTTAAAGGCGGTCGATATCCAGGTACTCGCAGAGCAGTATCAGCGGCTTGAAGACGAGAATCAGCGGCTTCGCGCGCTCCTGACCGAAAACGGCATTGCTCTTCCTGTCGCGCCGGCAGTCGAAGCGCAGCCACAAACGCCGCCCGCGCGGCCGGGGCTCAACACAGCGGAGAAGATTGCTTTGTTCCGCTCGTTGTTTCGCGGCCGGGAGGACGTATACGCTCAGCGGTGGGAGAGCCCTGATGGCGGTCCGGCTATTCGCCAAAAACCGAGCGAGACTGGAAGGCCTACTATGCTGCCAAGCCCGAGGACCGAAAACGAGTTGATAAGGAAACTCGCAACAACATTCCGTTGACCGACGAAGCCATCCACGCTCATCTCGCGGGTAAGCAGACGCTGGGTGTCTACCCTCTACTTCTCGACGAAAGCTGTTGGTTCTTGGCCGTGGACTTCGACAAGAAGACCTGGAAGGACGACGCGGCTGCGTTCCTCACGACCTGCCACGAACTTAACGTTCCGGCGGCGATTGAGCGCTCCCGTTCTGGCAACGGGGCTCACGTCTGGATCTTCTTCGAACGGCCAGTACCCGCTGGAGTGGCCCGGCGGTTGGGCTCCCTGCTGTTGACTCGAACCATGGAGCGTCGTCATCAACTTGGGTTGGATTCCTATGACCGGTTCTTCCCGAACCAGGACACGATGCCCAAAGGCGGCTTCGGAAACCTGATCGCACTTCCGCTGCAGAGGGCTCCACGGGACTCCGGGTTTACCGAATTCCTTGATGGCGAACTACGTCCTCATTCCGACCAGTGGGGCTTTTTGAATTCGGTCCAGCGAGTGAAGCAAGCCGCCGCTGAACGATTGATCACCGACGCCCTTCAACAGGGTGGCGATCTCATCGGCGTGCGCTTCGCCAGCGTCGAGGATGGCGACGAACCTGATCCCTGGACGTTGCCGCCCTCCCGCAAGCGGCTGGATAGGCCGATCAAGGGTCCGTTGCCGACGACAGTTGAGATTGTATGTTCCAACCTGCTCTTCATCGAGAAGAAGGGACTTCTACCCGAGATGATGAATCGGCTACTCCGTATCGCTGCTTTTCAAAATCCCGAGTTCTACAAGGCTCAGGCGATGCGGTTGTCCACATTCGACAAGCCTCGCGTTATTGCCTGTGGTGAAGACCTTCCACGTCACCTCGCCCTGCCGCGAGGTTGTCTCGACGAGGTCGTCACCTTTCTTGAAGGGCACAAGATAAAGACGATTGTTCGCAACGAGCGCTTTGCGGGTAAGTCCATTGACGTCCAATTTCATGGAGCCTTGCGCCCCGGCCAGGACGAAGCGGTAGCCAAAATTCTAAAGCATGACGACGGACTGATCTGCGCGCCGACGGCCTTTGGCAAGACAGCAGTGGCCGCATGGCTGATCGCGAAGCGTGCGGTAAACACACTGGTTCTGGTCCACCGCCAACAACTCCTTGATCAATGGTGCGAACGGTTGGCCATGTTTCTCGACACACCCGTCGAGCGGATTGGGCAAGTGGGCGGCGGCAAGGTCAAGAGGACCGGTGAAATCGACGTGGCTGTAATTCAGAGCCTGCACCGCGAGAAAGAAGTGAAGGATTTCGTTGCCGAATACGGGCATGTGATTGTTGACGAGTGCCACCACCTCTCGGCGTTCACGTTCGAGCAAGTGATGCGGCAAGTGAAGGCTAAGTTTGTCGTCGGGCTCACTGCGACGCCTACGCGCAAAGACGGCCACCACCCGATCATCTACATGCAGTGCGGACCAGCGCGCTTCACGATGGCCGTGCGGGCGATGACAGACTCAACTCCCTTCGAGCATATCGTCATTCCGAGGCCGACACGTTTTCGGATGTCGAGCGCAGGGGAGGCAACGATCCAGGACATCTATGCGGCGATGACTTCGGACGACGGCCGCAACAGCACCATCGTCAATGACGTTGTTCGTTCGATGGAAAAGGGCCGGTCACCACTCGTCTTAACGGGGCGGACGGAACACATCACCCACCTCGAGACAGCACTAGCGGGGCGGGTTCGGAACATCATCGTACTCAAGGGCGGTATGGGGCGAAAACAGCGCCGTGAAGTAAACGAGAGGCTCGCGGCGATTCCCGACGCTGAGCAACGGCTAATCCTTGCAACGGGAAGCTACATCGGCGAAGGATTCGATGACGCCCGCCTCGACACTCTGTTCCTCGCGATGCCGATCTCATGGAAGGGAACGCTTCAACAGTACGTTGGGCGACTCCATCGACTTCATGATGCTAAGCGAGTCGTTCAGGTCTACGATTACGTTGATGCCGATGTGCCGATGCTGGCGCGAATGTATGGCCGCCGATTGAAGGGGTATGGCGATATGGGCTACAAGATTCTAGACGCTGCACAGCAGGGGTTGAACATCTAGGTGCTCGCCTGTAAGCCTGGGTCGTTTGCCCCCCTAGTTGGGTCGGGCCACGGAGATGACCAGCGTGCCAAACCTACCGTCCAGTTTGCTTCGGTTCCTCTGTGGACCAACGCTTCGACCAGCCATGAATGCTTATGCGGTGACTCGTGTAGAAACCCAGCTGCCAGTCACTAAAGCGAGGAGCATAATGTATTGGCAATCAATAGGTTAGACGCTTTAATGCATTAATCAAATTCCTGGCAGTTTCCGCTAATTCATTAACATGGAGCGGGAGGCGGGGATCGAACCTGCGACGTCCAGCTTGGGAAAACGGATTTCGATTGCAAATAGAGGAGTTAGGCGTTCAGGGCGCTCTTTTCTGGTCAGGAAAGTCTTCTGTTTTCAACGGACGGGTTTTCAGGAGCTACCTTATTGAGGTACTCAAGGTAACGGCCCCACAGAGACTATTTTAGGGCTCGGCCGTTTTAGATAACTGTCAATATAGTTCCACAATGGAAAGATATTGACGGAAGTTCGTTCGTTTGGGACAATCAAGATGTGCCACGGACTCGATTCGATGAGCTAGTTGCGCTCGCCGAGGAGCATGACGGGCTCCTGACGGCGAAGCAGGCGAGAGACGCCGGAATTGCGGACTCAGTGCTGGCACGGCTCACGCAGCGCGGTCGACTGGAGAGGGCCGCTCGCGGCGTGTACCGTATCCCCCACTTTCCTTCGAATCGATTCTCCCAATACCGGGAGGCCGTGCTCTGGGCCAAGGCTGACGATGGTCCGCAGAATATCGCACTTTCGCACGCCACAGCTCTCGCCGTGTACGGGATTTCCGACGCCAACCCGGCCTTTGTCCACATCACTATTCCCCGGAATGCCCGGCTCCGCAGGGTGCGCCCGAAGTGGGTTGAGATTCATCACGCAGATCTCCGAAGTGCCGACGTGACGGTCCAAGAGGGGTTACCCCTTACCACCGTTGGTCGAACCGTGGATGATATCTTAGCCTCCACCGGCCAAGTAGGCATCGTCCGCCAGGCGATATCGGACGCCCGGCGCGAAGGTTACATAGACAGCGCCGAAGCGCAGCGTTTGAAGCGGCGCATCAACAATTACGTCCACACCGCCGAGGCGGGCACCCAACCGACAGAGAGCGGGAATCGGTGACAATGCGACCACGGCCTCCGGAGCGGCTGGAGAAAACACTCGCACGCGTCGCGCGAGAGCAGGGCATCGATCAAGAGCGAGTGCGGAGGTGGGTATTCCTTGCAATCTGCGGCGTGCTCGAACGCGCTACCGCCGAGGGACTTGTCGGCGGCTACTATCTCAAGGGCGGCGTGGCGATGGAACTGCGTTTCGCTCAGCGCGCTCGCGCGACGAAGGATCTCGACCTTGTATTGGAGGGTGATCGGCGAACTCGACTTCGATCTCTTGATTTGGCCCTGAAATTGGGGTTCGACGAATTTTCCTTCCGGCTCAAGGCACCGATCCACGAGATGGATCTCGCCGACACTGTGAGAGTCGACGTTGCGATTCAACACCGGACTCGTGCCTGGCAGACCGTAGAGGTGGATCTGGGACCGACCAGCACCACAACTATCGATCTTGTGGAGCCGACGATTGTAGGACTCCACGAAATGGGTGTACCGGTGACTTCACCCGTAAGGTGCATCAGTTTGAGCGAACAGGTTGCCCAGAAACTCCACGCATGCACGGCGCCGAACACATCTTCAACTCGCGCCCGAGATGTTTTGGACATCCTTCTGATTGAAACCCTGGGGCGGCTCAACTACTCGGCCGCGTTAGTAGCCGCCCGGCGTGTTTTCCACGAACGGGGTACGCATGACTTTCCACCGGACTTCATCATGCCCCTGCTCTGGCGTCCCGAGTCGGAAGCTCTCGCTGCACAGCTGGGCTTTCCTGTCTCAAGCGCCGCCGAAATTGAGAAGTTGTTCCGTGAGACTGTCCTAAGGATTGCAACCTCAAGATGAGCACGCAGCATCCAGCAGGCCCGTCGAGAGTAACTGACTGGTCAAGCGGACGCTTTATTGTCTTGGCGTCTGTGGCTTTGGCCTTTGTGAATCTTCCGTGGCTGGCGGATTGCCCCTCACAAAGGAGCGCCTCCGCCGTCCCGGATTGAGGATTCGCGCGAACTCCGCTGTGTGAAACCTACGCTGAGTGCCTGTCGCGATCGACCGCGGCTCGCGGTTATCAGCGATAGCCCACGGCGATCGGACTGCCTGGTCCCGTACCAAGATGACGAGGAGCAGATTTGGAGATGTTGTTCGTCAAACCGCCGGGGCGTACCGCGCATCCTGCGCGTCTGACGCTTCCCGCACTCCCGCCGATTCGCTGGCAGTCTTCAATCGCTTCCCCTCATAATCACTGTTTGGCGCATGAAGCCCCGCCGGAGAGAGCGAATTGAAACACATTGAGATCGAATATAACCGGAATCTGAAGCCGCTTGAGGCGTTGCTGGCACGCGTCAGGCAGCCTGGTGACTTCTTTGTCTCGGGTACAGCGGAGATGCCGATGCCGCGAATCGAGGTCGAGGGCGCCGGAGCGCTGTCGTTTCCTGTGCCCGACGCGCAGATCGCGGCGATTGTGCGCAAGGCGGAGCGGGCGCCTTACGGCAGGGGCCGCGATACGATCGTCGATACGTCGGTGCGCAGCGTGTGGCAGATCCCGTCCGGCAAGATCAAGACTGGCGGGAAATCATGGGCGGCAAACTTCGAGGCCATCCTTTCGAAGGTAAGGGCGGGTCTGGGTTGTGGCGACGAAATGGTCTCCGCTGAACTCTACAAGTTGCTGGTCTACGACCTTGGCGGCTTTTTTCTGGCGCACCGGGATACCGAGAAACGCGCCGGCATGTTCGGCACTTTGGTGGTGACGCTGCCTTCGGCGCACCGCGGCGGCGAGTTGCGGATCCGCCATTCGGGCCGCGAAGTTACGGTCGAAGCCAACATCCTCGACCCCTCCGAGCTTTCCTACGTAGCGTTCTATGCCGACTGCGAACACGAGGTTCTGCCCGTACGGGAAGGGAATCGCCTTTGCCTGATTTACAACCTCATCATGAAAAACGCGAAGGGCGGGCGTAAGACTCTGAAGGCGCCGGAATATGAATCCCAGATTAGCGAAGCCGCCGCCATCCTGGAGCGATCTCTGACGGCGCCGAACGCTCCGGCGAAAATCGCATGGCTTCTCGATCACCAGTACAGTCTGGCTGGGCTTTCGTTTTCGGCCCTGAAAGGCGTCGACGCGGCAAGGGCCCGAGTCCTGGGACAGGCGGCGGCGCGCGCGCAGTGCGCCGCTCATCTGGGGATTGTCCACATTGGAGAGTCCGGGTCGGCCGAACCGGACGACGCCTTTTACGGATCGCGCTGGAATCGTTACCGGGGTTACGACGGCGGAGACGAGGCAGACGACGAGAAAGAAGAGGGCTTCACCGCCGCCTCAGTCGATGACGCCTGGCAGTACGTCGACGAGTGGCGCGACCCGGATGATCGCGCCGTCAAGTTTGGCCGCATTCCTCTCGGCGGCGGCGAGTTGCTCCCGGCCGGTGCGCTCGACCGGGAGCCTCCGGACGAGAAGCGGGTGACGGAAGCTTCCGGCAATGAAGGCGCAACATACGAGCGGTCGTATCATCGCGCGGCGGTGGTCCTCTGGCGTGAGAACCGCTCGATAGATGTGCTGCTTCAGGCCGGCGTTGTGGCCGCCCTGCCCTACCTGAAGCGCTTGGCAGCCGGCGTCAAGGGCGCTCGGCCGGAGGCGTTCGCGGTCGCGAAACGGATCCTGGATGCATGGCCTGCCGAGACGCAACGGTGGGAGACTTACTCGATTCGTAACGAATGGCCTGAGCCGGCTCACCGGATTGAGATGATGGCCGCGCTCCAAAAGCTGAGCGCGCCGGTCTGCTCGAGCGATTCCTGAGGGATGTCGTCACTCCCAGCTATGACGGCTCGGAAAACGAGGCGTTGCTTGCTTGCACGGACGTGCTCGCAGGCGCGCAAACCGCGGCGGTTCTTTCCAATCTGGTTTCGGCGCAAATGCGGAAGCGCCCGCATGAGTGTTCGAAGCTTTTGCTGGCGCTCAGCAAGTCTGCTTCGCTGTGTTTTCCGGAGGTCGCCGAGGCTGAGGTTGCCGGCCTGGAATCCATGGGCGCGCGAGACGCAGAAACGGAAAACCCCGATTCAGAAGCGGAAGACTTCGATTGGGAACCGGAAGATCGGCAGCGTCCGCTCAGCCCGGAATTCCTCGAAAACCTGCTCCGGGCGTTACCGCGTTTCGGGGATGGGAGTTTGTGCGGCGCCGCTGCCGAGAAGATCGCCTCACGTCCCGGTGTCTTCAGTCCCGTGGCGCTGGTCGTTCCCGCTGTGGAGCGGATCTGTGCGGGGCGCGGCAAGGTAACGGCGGCGGTAGAAAGCAGCGTTCAGCGCCTGTGGACCGGCGCTGCCGAGTTCCTACTACTGCGTAGCGAGGTTCCTCCCGAGCCGCCCTCGGACTGGAATATGGACGTCGAAATCTCCTGCTCCTGCGCCGATTGCCGTGAACTGCAAGCCTTCGCCCGCGATCCGGCCGCGCAAGTTCACCGGATTCGCGTGAAGAAAGAACGCCGCAGGCACCTACACGGAATCATAAACCGATACCGCCTGGATATGACGCACGTGACCGAGCGCGTGGGTTCGCCGCAAACGCTGGTTTGCACAAAAGACCGTCGAACCTTCGACCGGCGCATGACGCAATACCGGGAGGAGATCGCCGCCATGCGCAGGCTCGTGAGACTGGCGCTCAAAGGCGTCGTCGCCGCCCTCGCAGAAAGGATGGAGGCTGCGGTGAAGCGCGCCGGCGACATTGAGGCAGGATGCCGCGGCTGAGATTCTCTACCTCCACGTTGCCTGGCGGGGAGATCGTCCCGTGGCTCGCCTCTTCCGGCGAGCTGGCGTACTCTCCTCATTCGCCGCCGGAGAGAGACTACTATTTTCAGTATTCCTGGCTCATCCCCGCGATATTCCGAGCCGGGGTGAACCTGCGCCGGCCTTTTTGGTTCGGCGGCCCGTTGAAGGATAGGCCGGAAGTGAGACTTCTCTTTGCGTTCTGGAACGACGCCAGGCGGGCCGAGGTGGAGACCCTCTATCTATCGAACGGAATCACTGAAGTCGACGAGGTAAGGGCGCCGCTGGCAGTCTACCGCCATTCTGAGGCCGGCCCCTTGCAGAGAGAACGCCTCATCTTGATTCAGCACGGCAGCTATCTGATCGCCGAGGTGGAATCGCAGCCCTACCTCGACCGCGCGGAGGCCGTTCTTTACAGAGGCGTTCAAGATGCAGAGGAGTTTTCCCTCCGCAGGCTGACAAGTGCGAACACCCGTTCACGGTTGATGAGCGTTCACGCCCGCACCCTAGCAGATTCGGTCGCGTCGTTCAATGCCGTGCACTGCAATGTATCGAGGACGGAAACCGGATGTTTCAATGACCGGACCTTCATGCTCGGCGACTTCTGCCAGAAGGCAGGTCTCCAACCGAAAGCCCCGATCACGTCATTGTTGTATTCCGGCTACGCGCTGGAGGAATGGTGCGCCGTACGGAAATTCGGGCCTAGCTACGTGAAATTCCGAACGCCGCTGTCGAACCTTCGCATCACGGCTTTCGTGTGCAATGAGACCGAAGTCAAGGTCATCGATCCCAATAAGCTGGACGTCATCGAGGCGGTTGGTTGTAAGGTCCGGGAAGTTCGTATTTGAACCGATGGCGGTCGGACGCCAGAATTTCCCACCGTCTCACGCTGCTCCCAAAGAACTCCCATCCGTTGGGGCGCTGTCTACCTACGCACAGGGGTGCCCCCACTTGTGAATCAACCGCGAACTCGTCGAGGTAATGCGGCTGCCAATGGTTGGTTGTCCGCCGGCATTTTCGGAATGAATGCCTGCTTGGGAAAATGTCAGTTTTCTGAATCTACAACACTTAGGCGTCTCTGGGACGCTTTCTCGACTCACGCAAGCACTTGCTGAATCAATAACATCCTCAATTGACCCTTCTAATCGAGGTACAAACGAGGTACATCGTCTTTCCTACCTGCCTCGATCTGCGAAGCGCCCCTGGTTGAGAAACGACACTGGCTCACGCTGCTTTGCGAGCCATGAACTCACAGGGGTTACGACGTGGATTCTTTCAACAGATTGCACCAAATCCTTCTTATATGACGGGGCATCCGGGGTCGATGCACAGGGGCTGGTCGGCTCGAGTCTCACTCAAGCCGACTTCGCCAGTCTGGAAGCCCGATGGATCGACCGGCGGGTGGCAGAGTCAGCACGGCTGCGCCGGGTCGATTCCTTCGTTGGCGGACAGTTGGTCGGACGAAAGGGAGGCAACTTTGCCGGCCTGGCTATTCCCTACTTCGCGCCTGGTTCTCAAAACGTGCGGGAGTATCGGCTGCGGAGGGATCGGCCAGATTTCGAGGCCGACGCCTCTGGGCAACTCAAACCGAAGCAGAAGTATCTGAGTCCGCCTGGTCGTGGGAACATGCTTTATCTGTTTCCCGGCGTGCCCAAGGACGATCTTGCCAACGTGGCTTTGCCCATCGTGCTCACTGAAGGTGAGTTCAAGACACTCGCGCTGTGGCGGCTCGCAACCTGGGAGTCGGAACACCAACCTCGGTTCTTACCAATCGGCATATGGGGTGTCTTCAATTGGCGTGGCACGATCGGCAAGGCCAGCGGAGCCGACGGCGAGCGGATCGACGTCAAAGGTCCAATTCCGGATCTCGACTAGATAGTCTGGGAAGGCCGCCGCGTGATCATCGCCTTCGACGCGGATGTGAATCAGAAAGATCAAGTCCGTTTTGCACGTGCCGATTTGGCCCGGCACCTCCGCGGCCGTGGCTCCTTCGTTGGGTTTCGTGGAATGGGATCTCCAACAGGGCAAAGGCATCGACGATCATCTGGCATCGATCGGGCCGGCACCTGTGCTGGATGCTTTGTCACAGGTACATTGCACTTCATTCGATTGGAGGAAAGAGCTGTTGCGAGCAAAGCCAACGACGATGCATCCCGGCGGCCACGTTTTTCCGGTGCTGGCGAACGCCATCGCGGCGTTGCGGCACGCGCCGGAGTGGCAAGGAGTACTCGGCTTTAATGAATTCGAACTCGCACCAATGACTTTGCGTCCGGCACCGTGGGGACCGGTCCCTGGCGGCTCATGGACGGATCATGAGGACCGACTCACTGCCGAGTGGTTACAGCGCAAGTCGATCCTCGTCGATGTCAGCATTGCGGCGCAAGCCGTGCAGACCGTTTCGAAAGATCGTGGCTTTCATCCCATCCGCAGATATCTGGAAAGGAATCGGTGGGACGGGGTCGAGCGTTTGGATCAATGGCTGTCGATGTACCTGGGCGTTGAGAAGACGCACTACGCTGCTGCGGTCGGTGCTCGATGGCTGATATCGGCCGTTGCGAGGGTCTATCGACCCGGCGTGAAGGCCGACTGTTGCCTCATCCTGGAGGGACCCCAGGGCAGTAAGAAGTCAACCGCACTCAGAACTCTGGCCGTTCCGTACTTCACGGATGAGCTTGCCGACTTGGGAAGCAAGGACGCGGCCCTTCAGACACGCGGTGTCTGGATTATTGAGTTGTCCGAACTGGACACGCTGAGCCGGACCGACGTCGGCAGGATCAAGGCATTTATGAGTCGGACGACGGATCGCTTTCGGCCTCCCTATGTGAAACGGTTGATCGAATCCCCGCGGCAGTGCGTGTTCGCAGGTAGCGTGAATCACTCAACCTACCTTCGCGATGACACAGGCGCACGCCGCTTCTGGCCAGTCGCCTGCGGCTCGATCAACATTGAGCTGTTGAGTCGCGATCGAGATCAACTGGCAGAAGCAAAGGTGAGATTCGACGCTGCTTCTAAGTGGTGGCTAGAGACAGCCGAGCTGTTGGTTGACGCTGCCGCTCAGCAAGCTGACCGCTACGACGGAGATCCGTGGGAGGAATTGATTGCGCGCTGGGCCGAAGACCAACCGAGCGTTTCGATCTCGGACATCCTGACGCGTTGTCTCGACAAACCCAAAGCACAGTGGACGCAAGTCGACAAGAACCGCGTGGCGCGGAGCTTGCGAGCGATGGGCTGGGAGCGTTATCGCGAGCGTCAGGGCACCCGATTGGAGTGGAGGTACCGGCGTGACGAAGAATAGTTGTTCCCGCCCTTCCCAGTTTTGTTCCCCTTTGTTCCCGGCTCAACACGCTGGAATGCAAGGTTGTTCCCAGTGTTCCCGGCCCAACAGCCGCGCCAACCACGGTTGGCATTGCTCGATCCAGACTGCCCAGGTTACTGGGAACACACG
>JBAUOG010000819.1:0-1521 GCA_049579625.1 Bryobacteraceae bacterium | reverse complement strand
GCTTCGTCGACGCCGGACGGAGCCTTCACGGTGGTCAAGTGCCAGATTCGATCCTCCGGCTTTTCAACCAACGGCTCGAAACCAAGGGAACCCAGACCTTTCAGCAGACGGATGTTGGCGTCGCGATGCCGCTCCCAACGCGCCTCGAGTCCCTCTTCTTCGATTACCGTTAGAGCCTGATGCATCGCATAATACAAAGGCGATGCCGGCGTGTGATGGTAGACATACGGTGGTTCGAAATACTTCGCCAACAAACGCGCATCCAGGTACCAGCTCCAAGTCGGCTCGGCGCGTTTACTCAATCGTTCCCACGCCTGATCGGAAATCGAAAGGGGGGAAAGACCGGCCGGACAGCTCATGCCTTTCTGCGAGCAGCTGTACGCGACATCGATGCCGTTCTTGTCCAATTCCACCGGCATGGCGCCCAACGAGGTCACGCAATCTCCAATCACCAGCGCGTCTACCTTGTGGGCCGCGGCGGCGATAACGCGACCGTTCTGATAGGCGCCCGTGGAGGTCTCTGCCTGCACAAAGCCGACAACGTGAGGCTTCTCGCGTTGGATGAAGTACTCAGCTTCATCGGCGGTGTAGACCTCGCCCCAGGGCTTCTCGAGACGCACGACATTCGCACGCTGCCGCTGGCCCATTTCCGTCATTCGATTGCCGAAGTGGCCGTTGGCGAAGATAGCGAACTTCATGCCGGGCTCCACGAAGTTTGAGACCGCCGACTCCATGGCCGCGCTTCCGCTGCCGGGCACGGTCAACGTGAGCCGATTCGTGGTTCCGAAGACCGTACGCAGACCCGCCTGGATGTCGCCCATGACTTCCAGAAAATACGGATCACGTATCCCGAGCACTGGGAGCGAGAGCGCCTCCGATACCCGTGGATCGACCATCGAAGGGCCCGGTCCATACAGCAAGCGCTGGGGCGGCGCGAGGGTTTTCCGAGTGACAACCGGCATGAATCCAGGGTAGCAACCGGAGGAGAACGTCTGGGCCGGGGCGCCGGTTGCGGGTTGGTACGCGCCCCGCGGTCAGTTTTGTAATCTTAAGGCGTCCCAATGCCTTCGACGTATTTCTCCAACCGACCCGCCTGGACTATTGAAACCGAACTCCTCCGGGCGAGCATACTTCAGTGTGGTGGCCATCTCGCAGAAATCATCCTCAAGGACGGCGGTGGCATGAACCCGCTTTGGATCCAATCGCGTCCGACCATCGACTCTGATACCTTCGACCCTGCGATTCACAGTCAGCTATATGGCGACGGTCCTGAAGCGCGTCTCCTGAGCGGCCTCGCGGGCCACAATCTCTGTTTTCCGTTCTGGGGAAATCCGACACCAACCGAGATTGATGCCGGCATGACGTATCACGGAGAAACGAACATCCGCCGCTGGCATTGTATTCAGGAGTTGCCTGGCGAGATTACCCTCGAGGTTCAGCTACCCGAGTCTGCAATGAGGCTGCAAAGGAGGCTCCGAGGTGGAGGACATGTGCTACACATCGAATCCAAGGCCACTAATC
>JBAUOG010000818.1:0-5577 GCA_049579625.1 Bryobacteraceae bacterium | reverse complement strand
GGAAACCACGTAGCGGAATTTCCCCGAAGGTTCCGGAGGCAGGCCGGGAAGATACTCGATCATGATATGGAGCGGTGCGCGCAGCCGCTGCTGCAACCCCATGCGGATCCGGTCCTCGCTCCCCGCTTGATAACGCTCGCCTTTGACCACCTGAACATGAAAAGTGTCGGGGCTTTTCTGGCGGATACGGAACTGCTCAACACCTTCGATCTCGCGCAGGACGTAAATTACGGATAATGCATGCAGAATTGTGCCGTCGGGAGCCACGATAAAGTCCGTCGTCCGCCCTTCAATTCGTTCGAGCAGCGGCAAGGGACGCCCGCAAGGGCAGTTTTCGGACGACAGCGCTCCCACGTCGCCAGTGACATACCGCAAAAACGGCGCTTCGCCCGAATGAAGGTCGGTTACCACTATTTCGCCTTGTTCCCCTGGTCCCGCGGGCCGGCCTTCGGCGTCCACCACTTCGACGATCATCGCATCCGCCATAATGTGCATCCGGCCGGATGGGCACTCATGCGCGATGAAACCGCTCTCGCGTCCTCCGTAACCGTTCGCAGCCGCGCAGCTAAAGGTCTCGGCGATGAGCTCGCGCTGATGCGGAAATAAGACCTCCCCCGTGACGAAGACGGCTTGTATCCCAATACCGCGCAAATCCCGGCCTTGCCGCCGGGCCTGGCGGCAAAGCAGACAGATTGAGCTGGGGTAGCCGAAAATCATCCGGTAGCCGCCCGTGCATAAGCGGTCCAGGTAGGCAGACGTAACCTGCTCGCTCATATCAAAGGCGGAAAAGAAGGCGGTCGCGAATAGCCGATCCCGCAGTCTTCGCAAGTGGTCCTGGCGAGTCACCTCGATCGGGGATCCCCAAAGGACAAATTCGCGATCGCCGGCCGACAGGCCCCACCAGCGCTGCGCACGCTGGCGGCATGCGACTATCGCGGCGATTCGAGACACGGGCAGGTCGAACAGCAGCGGCGCGCCGGTAGAGCCGCCTGTAGAAAACGGGGTCAGTTTACCGGCACAGTCCGACCGGAGTTGCAGCCGGTTCTGGCGGATTCTCCCCTTCCGCATAAGCGGCAGTCGACTCAGATCGGCGGCACTCTGAATATCGGAAGGTTCGATTCCGGCACTTTGCATCATGTTGCGGACGTACGGGACATGCGCATAAGTGTAGCGAATGAATTCCCGCAAGCGCTTCGCCTGAAATTCGATCAGTTCAGATGGACTTCCGGCGTCCACGCGCTCCATTTCCCGCAGAAGACGAAACGAAGGTTGATCCTTTGCCCATTCCTGCAGCGGGAACAGAATATTCCACACCAGCCACTTATGCATAAACATTTCCTCAGCAAGCCCGCAGCGGTGCCACGCTCCGCCGCTCGGCCGAAGGCAACCGTTCAATGTGCGGACCGCCGGGGCGCCCATCAGCGGTCTCTGCCGACAGCATGCCGTAGACGGTAAAGAGCAGTGGCCTGACATGGCTCCAGGCGCAGGATTCGCCTAACTGAAACGCCGCACGCGTCAACTGCGGGGCCAAGCCCGGTTCCTCGAGCACGCGCCGCACCGCGGCGCTTAACGCCATCCAATCCCCCGGCGCTACCAGCAAGGCGTTGATGCCGTCTTGAAACACATAAGGGATTCCACCCGCACCCGTCGAAATCACGACCAGACCCGCCGCCGCAGCTTCGATCAGGGATCCCGGGAAATTATCTGACCGCGACCCGTTGAGAAGCAGGTCGCACCGGTCGTACAGGGGTGGCAGATCCGAATGCGCCACATGCCCAAGAAACGAGACGTTCCGTAAATCCCACGTGGCCACCAGACCGCGCAGACGCGCCTCCTCGCTTCCGCTGCCGGCGATCCACAGCGATGCGTCGGAATACCTGATTTGTATCTCCCGAAACGCGCGGATGACCATCTCCACGTCATAGAGTTTTTCGAGATGCCTCGTCACCAGCATTCGGGGGCGCACGACCAGTCTTTCCCGGTATCGAAAGGCGGCAAGGTCGATGATGTTGGGAACGATCTTTACGGGAACGCCAATCCTTCGGTGAATGACTTCCTTGAGAAATCCGGATGGCGCCGTCACGGCGTCGGCCATTCGAAAAACGGGCCGCAGTAGGCGCCCAAAGCAGGCGAAAAACCGGTCCGCTTCGCCGCCGTGGTATTTCATGACGACACGCTTGCGAGCGATGCGACCGGCTACCACGGCGGGAATAACAACCAGAAAGAAATACCACCAGGAACAGGCCTGCACATCCACGATTTCAACATTCGCCAGCCCGCGCAGCAGGCGGGAGCCATACAGCGCCAAACGCAGGATCGTCCGGACGCCGCGTACGTGTTCGAGCACTCGCAGCCTGAATGGAAGTGGCGGATTGAAAGGGATGAACGTTATGGTGACGCCCTCCTCCTTCAGTGCCCCAGCCAGGAGCGCAGTCTGTAATGCCACTCCGCCGTACGGTGGGGCGGCAGGACCGATGAGCAGCACCCTGCATCCGATCGCGGTCGGCAGCGACATCAGTCGGCTACCCCCAATTGCTTGCGGATCAGGCCGCTACCCTTCTGCACCCATTCCTGCGGAGAGGAATGCCACCAACGTCGCAGAAGCTGACCCCACGGGTGTTTCTCGACAAGGCGCCTGGTATAGGGATTGAGCGGCAGCGAGGCGCCCACGCTGCGATTCGCCAGAACCTCTGCGATCGACTGCTCTATCACTTCAACCGCGAACTCGATCTCGGATCGTGTGATTACCAACGGTGGAATGATACGGACATTCGTGCCGCCATACCCGTACGTCAGGTGGACTCCACGGCGCCGACAAACATACATAAACGCGTTGACGATCCCGGCGGCTTCCAGAGCATTTTCGACCGCCAAGTCGAAACCGATCATTAGCCCGAGACCGCGTACCGAAGAAAGAGCGGGTTGGCGCGCCGCCAGCGCCTGCAACTGTTCGAGAAAATAGGTCCCGTTATCGCGGGCACAGTCGAGGAGGCCTTCTTCACGGACAATATCGATGACGGCGCAAACTGCGGCAGCCGACACGGGGTCCGACTGGTGGCTCGACAGATTCCATAGGCCCGCCGAGACCACGCGGTCAGCGATCTCCTCCGTGGTCACAACCGCAGCCACGGGGAAGCCGTTTCCGATCGATTTCGATAGAGATAAAATGTCCGGCTCGACATCGTGGTGCTCGATGGCAAACCACTTGCCGGTCCGGCCGAAGCCCGTCTGCGCCTCATCTACGATCAACAGGGCCCCATGCTGGTGCGCGATGTTCCGGAGCCGCTTAATGTAACCGGCCGGCGGAAACAGCATTCCGCCGGCTGAAAAGACGGGCTCTACAATCACTGCGGCGACATTGTCCCAATCCCCGATCCAGTCTTCCATGTCATCGAGGCAGGAGGGCCCGCAAGGCGGATGGCTGGCATCCGTGAAACACGGCAAGCAGCGAGCGCCGATCGGCAGGCAACGGTTATCGGGTACCAGCGGAAGCGAGTCCTTCAAGTGGTGCGCAAACAGGTTGGAACAACTCTTGGTCGCGACCGAGGTCCCGTAATAGCCGCGTGAGAACCCCACGATTCCGGTCCGTCCCGTGTACGTTTTTGCCAGGCGGAAGGCGAACTCGTTGGCCTCGGTGCCGGTCGACAGGAAAATACATTTTTTCAGAGCGCCGGGCGCTACCTGTGCGAGCTTGAAACCCGCTTCCAACACGGGAGGCGAAAGAAACTGGGTTCCGGTGTGCAGCAGGGACTGGGTCTGTTGCGTAATCCTTTCGATGAACTTTGGATGATTGTGCCCCAAGACGCAGCAGAACATACCGGACGCTAAGTCGATAAGATTCCTGCCGTTCGCGTCGCGCAGTGTGCTGCCCCGCCCTTCCACCAGAATCTCGTCCGCATATGGCATCGCCATCAGCACGTGATTTCCGTATTGTTGCCAGTACTCCAGGTTTGTTTGCGTCGCCGCCACTATTTCACCTCAGCTCCATCGGGAAAGATCATCGTTTGCCGCCGCTACTTTCCGGCGTCCGGGGATAAAATGGGGCTGGTATTCGACGGAACGGAACTGTGCACGGGTCGCCGCGCGCATTTCAGACTATCGCTGCTCTCGTCGTAATACACCACGATCACCTCGTCGCCGGTGACCTGAATCGCACTGGTATAACCGGCGAAGTTGCTGTCGACCTCCTCGGTCACCCATTTCGTGTCTTCCCGACGGGCCACCTTCAGAACCCCTCTCCCCGCGTCGTAATAGCTGAGGTAAGGTGTCCCGTCAGGACTCAACGTTATGCCGTTTCGGTCGGGATATGCACCCCGAGCGATACTGTCTGCCACTTCAGGCTGCCATTTGCCATCGCGGAGCGTCGCATATTTGATCCGGCGGTTGATTGTGTCCGTGTATGCGATGTGAGGAGTGCCGGCGCTATCGATAGCCAGATTTACGGAAAAATACGCTATGCCGACGGGGTTCACCGGCGTGTTCTCCACTATCTGAGTGTCCCAGGACTTTCCGTTCCAGCGCGCATACCGCACGCTTTGCGACTCGTAGTGCACGTTGGCATAGGCCACCTGCAGGTTGCTTCCCGCGTTGCTCGCGATGGAATTGAACTTCCCGCTACCCAGCGTACTGTCAACCGTCTCCGTTTCCCAGGCTCCGCCGACCAACCGAATCACTCTCAAGCGAATCACAACTACATCGTCGGGCGTGGCCACGTTGTAATAACTGATGATCGGGTGATCTTCGGAATCGAGAGTGATGGACGTATAGAACTCAATCGCTTTGCTGTAGATATTCGGTGTCTGTGAATGCCACATGGCGCCATCCCAGTAAGCATACTTCAAACGGTTAGTGCCATAGTCAAGATAGGAGATGTGGGGTCGGTCATGAGAGTCGAGGGCCATCGACACGAATCCCGAGCAGCGATTGTCGACCACCATCGTGAACCAGCGGTTCAGAAGATGGTCCCAAAAGGCATATTTCAGCTGATGCGATTGATCGCTCGAATAACTCGCGTGCGCATTTCCGAACCGATCGATCAGGAGATTGGCATATTTCCCGCCACCGCCGGCATCGACGACTTGAGTCCGCCACGTGGCGGGGTAGGCGCTGAGTGCCACCACCACTGCGAGTAGACCCACTCTCGCGCTAGTCCTTAACGTTGGCATCGCGTAATTCCCCTTTATTTACAGGGTGAAGGCCTTTCGGAAACCAGCGCCCGATCGCGGCCGCTATCCGCCGCAGTCCAATCCACGCCAGATCCGGAATGACTCTCGACAGGTACATCAAAAATGGCTTCTTGTCCCGACCAGACCAGATTGCATACAGGCGCTTTCCGCGGGCCAGTGCAAATAGGTTCCGGAGGTTCGAATCCCGCGTCCAGAGCATGCGGAGAGCGGCCATAAAAAAGGCATCCTCGGCAATCCATTTGTGACCGGGCTCCGCGGTTCGCACTGCGGGTCTCGGGAGCCCGGCGTATTCGCAGTAAGCAAAATGGATCAGGTCAACTCCGCACACTCGGCCGAGCGAGTGCTGGTCCCAGGGGCGGGGATTGACTTCAATGAGCTTATAACTCTGGTC
>JBAUOG010000817.1:0-2959 GCA_049579625.1 Bryobacteraceae bacterium | reverse complement strand
ACCGGACACCCGCGAAGGCGTCCCGCAGGGCGACATCGTATAGATCGTTCACCTGTGGATGCCGGGCCTGAATCCTTCCCAACCTTCGCTCCCAATTTGGACGGCGCACCGGACTCTGTGGCAGTTTTTGGCCTTTTTCCCTGATTCTAGGACTCCGACATACGTTTAGGCATCGGGATCGGAGATCATGAGGTTGAATAGCCGCGACGAGGCGTGTCCTCGGTTTCAGTGGCCATCTAACTGCTGGCGAAAGCCGGTAGACCAGGGTTATCCAAATTATGACTGGTAGAAAAAAAGGGCGGGCCGGGTTTGGGGCAAATGCTCGGTACAGATGAGACGATGCTGAGTAAAATCGTCAACGGATTTCGCGAACGAAGTGATCACTGGTGCGCATGCATCGTGGGATTGCTGCAGACTCTCTCTGAGCGAGCAGAGCCGCACACAGGAGCTTTCGCCAGACTGATCGGCTTTTAGGGAAAGGGCATTCGAAATATGACGCATTGGTTTGAACCAACTGAGCCATCCGCAGCGCCCGATCGCAAGGATCGAGAAAGCCAATTTCACGACACGGCTTTCAGCACAGATTTACGAAAGAACGAAAGCAAGTACTACTCTGTTGTTCAAGCGAGTTTTAAGTCCTATGAAGAAGTGCTGACGTCCGACTGCGAGGGGAAAGCAGTGTTGGAGTATGGTTGCGGACCAGGGTCTTATGCGTTTGTCCTCCAACGCTGCGGGGCGCGGGTAGTCGGAATTGATTTATCCCAAGCTGCAATCGAACAGGCTCGAAAGCGCGCGGCCTATGATTCCGAAGCACCAGAGTTTTTCATTATGGATGCTGAGCGATTAGAGTTCGAGGACGGCTCTTTCGATATGATTTGCGGAAGGGCAATTCTGCATCATCTCGATTTAAAGGCTAGCCTCCAGCAAATTACACGCGTCCTCAGGTCCGACGGACGGGCTGTTTTCCTTGAACCTCTTGGACATAATCCTATCATAAATTGGTATCGAAAGCGGACTCCCAGCGTGCGTACGGTCGACGAGCATCCCCTTCTCATGAATGAAGTGCGTGCCATAATGCGCTCATTTACCGAGTCCAGGATTGTCTATTTTCATTGCTTGTCTCTAGCGACTGTGCCATTTCGCAACTTGCCTGGATATAGCTGGCTATTGCGAGTGTTTGATTCGTTAGACCGATTTATTTTTGCCGTATGCCCTCCCGCTCGTCGGCTCGCTTGGACAGTGATGCTCGAATTAAAAGGGCCAAAACGTGACCTGGCTGCTTAGAGGTTTATTGCAGTCAACAATTTTTCCAACAGTACTATAGCGGCCGCAAATTTCACGACGCCCTATACCGCGAGTTGATCGCGCGGCACCTGAAACCTGGCGACCGGGTCCCTGATGCGGGGTGCGGAAGGTTATGACCCTATGTCGGGACTTGTCTTGGGTGGCGCGATTGGTCGGCATCGATCTCGAAAACGCGATCGAGACCGATAACCGGAGCGCTTTCCACAGTATCAGGGGCGATCTGAACCAAGTTTCTGCGAGGCCTGATCGTACCCGTATTCGAGAAGCCGGAACGGCCAACCAATTGCAATTACGGCCAGGCAACTGCAATAATATGAGCACTACAGCTGACACTGGACAAAGAGAGGTGACTTTTGGACTCGATGGGCATCTAACTGACCGCCAGCGCCGGGGGATCGCATTTCATACCCAGCGGGCGGACTTGGTGAGGCGGCTGTCTGTCCGCTATGACGTCCTGACGCGAACGAAGCCGAAGTGGTGGAATCATTGTGGCCGGATGTGCCGGGCTATTACCCTCAGTGCAGGATGGGCGCAAGCGCGGATATCATGAGAGTGAAGACACTTCCGGAGACTGAGACCTATCGTCTGCAGCGGGTGGAAGTGGGGAATATGAGCTCCTCCACTTGTTGCGAGTGGGTCGATCTATTGGCGCGGCGGGGGTCGGGGTCGCCAATGCACGATCCACGATCCCTGCGTGAACGCGCGGTTCATGGCGACCGTCATGCGACGGCGTATTTTGTCTACCGAGGCGAACGCCTTTGCGGTGTTGCGTCGTTTCAAGTACGGGATTGGCCCCTGAAATGGCAGCTAGGCGAGTTAAGCGTCGCGCAGTTGCCGCTCAGGCGTCTATGCCTCCTGACAGGTGGAACCGCCCTTCCCGAAGAAAAGGCCGCATACGCGCTTCTCTTCCAGGAGATCGTCAAACAAGAACAGCGCTTCGATGCCGTTTACCTGGAAGATATTCCAGTGGATTCTCTCCTATGGAACTTCGTACGCGATGATCCGGCGACGGCGCGGTTATTTTCCCGGTACACTGCCACCGATTCCAAGCCACGAGTCTTCCTGCGCTTGGAGGGCACGTTTGACGATTACATGGATAAGTTTTCCGCCAAGCACCGGAAGAACCTGAAGCGTTCCCTCCGGCTGTTTGAAGAACAGGCTCCTGGCCAAGTCCGGTCTGTTCGCATTACCGCACCCGAGGAGGTGGAATCGTTTCTCAGTCAGGCTGTGGATATCTCGCGAAAGACGTACCAGTGGAATCTCCTGGGCCAGGGGCTGCGTAACCCCATGCTCAAGGAGCGGCTTCTGTTCATGGCACGTCAGGGCTGGCTGCGTGCCTACCTCCTCACGGCAAAGGACATCGCATGTGCCTTTGTGATCGGGTTTCAATATGACGACCGTTACTATCTCGATGATATGGGCTTTGACCCAGCCTGGCGAGACTACTCGGTTGGAAAGCTTCTCCAGCTATATCTCATCCGCGACTTGTTCGAGTACCAGACACCGCAGATTTACGATATGGGCGAGTACGGCCCGCACAAGGAGGAGTTTGGAAACGATAGCTACTTACAGGGCAGCCTGTTCCTGCTGAAACGCCGGGCGTATCCCCGCTTCATATGTGCGGGACACCGGGCGTGCGCCGCCATCACGACGC
>JBAUOG010000816.1:0-6612 GCA_049579625.1 Bryobacteraceae bacterium | reverse complement strand
GGTGATGCCGGGCGACAACGTGCAGCTGGAAGTGGAGCTGATCACGCCGATCGCCATGGATAAGGGGCTGCGTTTCGCGATTCGTGAAGGTGGCCGCACTGTGGGCGCCGGCACGGTGTCGGAGATTTTGGAATAGCGCATTCAACAACGGGCGAGGCTTCGGCCTCGCCCGATGAGTGTTGGAAGAGAGTCAGCAGAAAAACGAAATGAAAGAACGCATCCGCATCCGACTGAAGGCGTACGACCATCGCATCCTGGATCAATCGACGGGAGACATTGTCGATACGGCCAAGCGCACGGGAGCGACGGTGGCAGGGCCCATCCCGCTGCCCACGCTGAAGAATCGCTACACCGTGTTACGTTCGCCCCACGTGGATAAGAAGTCGCGTGAACAATTTGAAATCCGCACCCATAAGCGCTTGCTCGATATTCTTGAGCCCACGCAGGAAACCGTGGACGCGTTGATGAAGCTCGATCTTCCGGCCGGGGTAGACGTCGAAATCAAGGCATTCGGGAAGAAATCGTAAGGTTGGCAAGATGCGGCCGCGAGTTGTAAGCGAGCCGAAGGGTAGAAGTTAGACAAGGCCGCGGTTCTCAGCGAGCCGAAGGTAGGAAGCAAAAAATGAGTCCAGGAATTCTCGGCAAAAAGGTCGGCATGACGCAGGTGTTCAATGCGGAAGGCCAGGTTGTCCCGGTGACGCTTGTCAAGGCGGGTCCTTGCATCGTCACGCAGCGCAAGACGCCGACCACGGACGGCTATGATGCCGTTCAACTCGGTCTGGTCGAGTATGCGAAGAAGCCGAATAAGCCCGATGCCGGCCATTTGAAGAAGTCCGGCGCCGAGGGTGTGAAGTTTCAGCGCGAGTTCCGGCTCGAGGGTGGCAATGGCGACCTGAAGCCGGGCGATCGCGTCCTCGCGGATGAGTTTAAGCCGAAGGACGTCGTCGATGTGATCGGACTCAGTAAGGGTCGCGGTTTCGCCGGCTTGGTGAAGCGCCATCACTTCCGTGGCGGTCCGGCCAGTCACGGGTCCATGTTCCATCGCGCCGCCGGTTCCATCGGTGCCTCCAGCTTTCCGTCCCGCGTATTTCCTGGCATGAAGATGGCCGGGCGCATGGGCAACTCGCAGGTCACCATCCGGAATCTGGAAGTGGTCAGCGTGGACGTGGAAGAGAATCTGATTGCTGTTAAAGGCGCCATTCCCGGACCAAACGGTGGTTATGTGATGGTGCGCCGCGCCAAGCGGTAAGGCGCGCAGAGATTTAGGCAAGGAAAAGAAGATGCCGAGTGTAGACATTGTGGATCTGAACAACGCCAAGGTGGGCTCCATCGAGCTCGCTGATGCTGTGTTTGGCGCCGAGATAAACGAGTCGCTGCTCTACGAAGCGGTCCGGCAATACACCGCTGGACAGCGCTCTGGAACGGCTTCCACCAAGACCCGTCATGAGGTCTCCGGTTCGGGTAAGAAGCTGTGGAAACAGAAGGGCACGGGGCGTGCGCGTGTAGGCTCCATCCGTTCGCCGCTATGGCGTCACGGCGGAACCACCCACGGACCGCAACCCCGCAGCTACGCTTACAAGCTGCCTCGAAAGATGCTGTTGGGCGCGCTGCGCTCGGCCTTATCCGCGAAGCTTCGCGACGGCGAACTCAAGATCGTCAAAGCCTTTCAGCTGGGCGATCACAAGACCAAGCATATGCGCCAGGTGCTGACTCAACTTGAGTCGCCCAAGAGCGTATTGCTGGTCGAAGTGGGCGACAACAATCACTTGTCGCTGGCCTCGCGCAATCTTCCCGGCGTCAAGCTGGTCGCAACGCAGGCAGTGACGGTGTATGATCTGCTGGCTCACAAACAAGTGCTGCTGAGTGAAACCGCGGCGCAGAAACTCTCGGAGGCGTTGGCGTAATGAACGTTTACGACGTGATCCGCCGGCCCATTATCACGGAAAAGGGCCACACCAAGAAGGAATCGGAAAATACCCTCTGCTTTGAGGTGCACCCCGATGCCAACAAGATTGAAATTAAATCGGCAGTCGAGACGGTTTTCAAAGTGAAGGTCTCGGAAGTCCGTACCAGTCTGAATACCGGAAAGCTGCGCCGTCGTGGCCGGTTCTCCGGATACGGTTCGGAGTGGAAGAAGGCCTATGTGCGCTTGAGGCCGGGCCAAAAAGTTCCCGAGTACGCGGAACTGTAAGGAAGGAAGCACGCCATGCCCATCAAGAGTTTTCAACCCTATACGCCGACGCGGCGCTTCCAAACTTACCTCACGCGCGATGAACTCACGCGCGGCACGCCGGAGAAGTCTCTGGTGGAAGGCAAGAAGCGAACCGGTGGCCGCGACTCTCGCGGTCTGACCTCCTCCCGCTTCAAAGGCGGTGGTCATAAGAAGGCCTACCGTCTCATCGACTTCAAACGGGACAAGATTGGTGTCGCGGCGAAAGTTGCCACCATCGAATACGATCCCAACCGTTCCGCCCACATCGCCTTGCTGCATTACGTCGATGGCGAGAAGCGCTACATCCTGAGCCCGCTCGGCCTCGAAGTTGGCCGCACGGTCACTTCCGGTCCCCAGGCCGACATCCTGGTGGGGAATGCGCTGCCGCTGAAGAACATTCCGGCCGGCACCGTGGTTCACAACATTGAATTAAAGCCTGGTAAGGGCGGCCAGATGGCGCGCTCGGCCGGTGCGCAGGCGCAGCTGGTTTCAAAAGAAGGCGACGTAGCGCTCCTGAAATTACCCTCCGGCGAAACCCGCAAGGTGTTGATCGAGTGCATGGCCACTATCGGCCAGGTCGGCAACGTCGAGCATGAGAACGTCTCGCTCGGTAAAGCCGGCCGCAGCCGCTGGTTGGGTCGCCGTCCGCATAACCGTGGCGTGTCGATGAATCCGGTGGACCACCCGCACGGTGGCGGCGAGGGCAAAACTTCCGGTGGACGCCATCCGGTGACGCCGTGGGGTCAGCCGACCCGTGGCTTCAAGACCCGCAATAACAAGCGGACAGACAAGTTCATCGTGACGCGTAAGGCCAAGAAGCGCTAAGCGCTGAGAAGAGCAGAAGGAAACTTTAGATGGGTCGATCACTTAAAAAGGGACCGTTCACCGACGACCACCTGGCTAAAAAGGTGGAGAATCTGAACGAAAAGAGCCAGAAGACCGTGGTGAAGACTTGGTCGCGTCGCTCGACGATTGTGCCGGACTTCATTGGTCACACGATGGCCGTTCACAACGGAAAGAAATTCATTCCGGTCTATGTGACCGAGAACATGGTTGGTCATAAGCTGGGCGAGTTTGCGCCGACGCGGACCTTCAAGGGTCACGCCGCGAAGTCCTCCGAAAAGAGCGCGACCGCTAAGTAAGGACGGTTAAAGAGAATTATGGCGAACGATACACAGAGTTTGGCGCGGTCGGAAGCTCGCTACGTGCGCGTGTCCGCTCAGAAGGTGCGCCTCGTCATCGACATGATTCGCGGCCAGCAGGCTGGCGACGCGATCAATATTCTGAAGTCGACCAACAAACGGATTGCGCCGGCAGTGGAGAAAGTTCTACGCTCTGCCATCGCCAATGCGGAGAACAAGTCGGAAGATGTCGATATCGACAAGCTCTTCATCACGGAAGCCTACGTGAACGAAGGGCCGCGTCAGAAGCGGATCCGGCCGGCCCCCATGGGCCGCGCGTACCGCTACCAGCGCCGCATGTCGCACATCGTGGTTAAGGTCGGCGAAAAAAAGGCCGAAGCAGGAGAGGAATAAGTTGGATGAGGCCGCGCGCGAGCGTGTGCCGATGACTTAAACAAAGCTATGGGTCAGAAAGTACATCCTTACGGATTTCGCTTGGGCGTCACGAAGACGTGGCGCTCGCGCTGGTTCGCCAAGCAGGACTATGCCAAGCTCCTGCACGAAGATCTCGAACTGAAGGAGTCCTTGACCGCCCGCCTGAAGGCGGCTGGTGTCAGCTCCATCGAAGTCGATCGTCCCGGCAATAAGCTGCGCATTACAATTCGTACCTCGCGGCCGGGCATCATCATCGGCCGTAAAGGCGCCGAGATCGAGAAGCTCAAGGGCGACCTTGCCAAGAAGACCAAGCGCGAGATCTTCATCGACATTCAGGAAGTGCATCGCCCTGAACTCGACGCGCAGCTGGTCAGCGAATCGATTGCGCTGCAACTTGAAAAGCGCGTAGCGTTTCGCCGCGCCATGCGCAAAGCGGTTGATTCGGCGCTGCGTTTCGGTTGCAAGGGGATCAAGGTTCGTGTGTCGGGCCGCCTCAATGGCGCCGAAATCGCTCGTAGTGAATGGTACCTGCAGGGGCAGCTTCCGCTGCACACGCTGCGCGCCGATATCGACTACGGATTCACTGAAGCCTACACGACCTACGGTGTCATCGGCATCAAGGTCTGGATTTACAAGGGCGAGATCATCGAAGGCAGTAGCAATACCACGAAGCGCAGCAATTCTCTGCGCAACGAAGGTGACACGCGCCGTCCGCCCCGCCGCCGCGACGACAATCGCGAGCGTCGCCCCATGGGCCATGCGCCGACGACCGAAACAGCCGGTCCGGCCGTCCAGGCGCCGCCTCCAGTCGAAATGTCTCAGCCGGCGAAATCAACCGCGCCCATCATTCCCCCGCTCGCGCCTCCCGCGCTGAGCTGGAAAGAAGTAAAGCCCGAAGCAGCGGCAGCCCCGGCGGTGGAAGCGCCAGTGGTCGAAACCCCCGCGGTCAGTACTGCGGCGGTCAATACCGCGGCGGTCAATACCCCGGCGGCGGAAGCTCCGCCGGCCGAAGAGAAAAAGGAGTCGAACGAGTAAGTCTGGCCGTAAGGCGCAGGCTTCCACTCGACGAGAGGATACAACGCTATGTTGATGCCGAAGAAGGTGAAGTTTCGCAAGCAGCAACGCGGCCGCATGACCGGCAAGGCCTGGCGCGGTTCGCAGTTGTCGTTCGGCGACTTCGGATTGAAGGCCATGGAGTGCGGCTGGGTCACCAACCGCCAGATTGAAGCGGCCCGTATCGCGATGACGCGCTTCATTAAGCGCGGCGGCAAGGTCTGGATCCGTATTTTCCCCGACAAGCCGATTACCAAGAAACCGCCTGAGACTCGTATGGGTAAAGGCAAGGGCGCGCCGGAAGCATGGGTTTGTGTGGTCAAGCCGGGCAAAGTGCTGTTTGAGATGGAAGGCGTACCGCTCAACGTGGCAACTGAGGCAATGCGTCTCGCGGCCATGAAGTTATCGGTGCCCACCAAGTTAGTTGTGCGCGCGCACCCGACTGAATAGTCCGGCCAACGCGAAAAGAAGAAAGACAAGAGCGATGAAAGCACAGAAGATCAGCGAACTCGAGCCGGTTGAAATCACCAAGCAAGCCCAGGATGCTCAGGAGCAGTTGTTCCGCTTCCGTTTTCAGATGGGCATGGGCCAGTTTGAAGGACTGAAGAAGTACCGGGTTTTGAAGAAGGACCGGGCACGGATGCTGACCGTGCTGCGCGACAAGGAATTGAATGCCGGCAGCGCCGAGCAGGCAGTGGAAGTCAAGGCGACGGCAGCCGCCCAGAAGCAGGCTGCCAAAGCGAAGAAGTCCAAGTAACTTGGCGGCGAAGTTAGTCAACGGCGGGCTAGGCGAAGGCATAAAGGATCGGAAGTTATAGTCATGGCGGACGAGCAGATTAAAAAAGAGATCGGTCACAAGAGCGAGAAGGTTGGCGAGGTGGTTTCCACCAAGATGGCTAAGACCATCGTGGTGGAAGTCGTAAGGCGCGTGCCGCACCCGGTCTACAAGCGAATCGTGACCAAGCGTAAGAAATTCTACGCCCACGACGAGCAGGAAAGCGCCAAGCCGGGCGACGTGGTCCGTATCATCGAGTGCCGTCCGCTCAGCAAGCTGAAGTGTTGGGAATTGGGCGAGGTTGTGCGGCGCGCCATTCAGGTGAGCGTCGAGCATCCCGCCTTGGCCGCCAGCGCCGATACGCGGATCAAGACGACGCTCAAGAAGAAGTCGAAAAAGTAAGTGAGGGCCGCGCCCCGGTTGGGCGCGGTCTGCAAGCAGCAATCAGTGGCCGCGGCGTTGAGGCGAGCGGCGGTAGCAAGCAAGGCTTAGGAGAAACGTCATGATCGGAATGCGAACAATGCTGGAGGTGGCCGACAACAGCGGCGCACGCAAGTTGCAGTGCATCTTGCCGCGCGGCGGCGACCTCGGGTTGCGTGCGGGACTCGGCGACATCATTACCGCGAGTGTCAAGGAAGCGGCCCCCGATTCCGCCATCAAAAAGGGTAAAGTTGTACGCTGCGTCGTAGTTCGCATGCGCAAGGAAACGCGCCGCAAAGATGGGACCTATATCCGGTTCGACTCGAATGCGGCCGTGCTGATCAGCGACGTTGGCGAGCCGATTGGCACCCGTGTTTTCGGCCCCGTTGCTCGCGAGCTCCGTGACAAGCGCTTTATGAAGATTGTGTCGCTCGCGCCGGAGGTGCTCTAATGCCGAAGACTGCTTATCAGCGCCGCCAGGAAAAGGGCGAACTGAGGCCCCGCAAATTGAAGATCAAGAAAGATGACCTGGTGAGGGTCATCGCAGGTCGCGACAAGGGCAAGACCGGCAGGGTGTTGGAAGTGAATCATCTCAC
>JBAUOG010000815.1:0-2334 GCA_049579625.1 Bryobacteraceae bacterium | reverse complement strand
CTTCCCGGGTCGCAGACCATTGAGGTCGTGGGCGAAGGTCCCTCCACTAAAGAAGACCGGACGGCGCTGGCGGCATTCCAGGAGAAGGTGCAGAAACTGCAGTTGGCGCTCACCGCCACGCAGTCGGCGGCGACGGAAGCCGGCACGCGGTTGGATGCCATCCGCCGCGCGATCGACGCCACGCCTTCGCTTCCCGCGAAACTTCACGAACAGTGCCTGGCACTGGACAGGAGTCTGGCGGAGATCAACCTGGCGCTGCGCGGCGATGCCCTCTGGCGCGCGCATAACGAAGGCACTCCGGCATCCATCTCGGAACATGCGCAGGCAGCCGGATCGCCGGCGCGCGGAACTACGGGACGGCCGACGAAGACGGCGCAGGAGCAATACCAGATCGCGTCGGACGAACTGGCGGCGCAGATTCCGAAACTGCGCAAGCTGGTGGATACCGACATCAAGGCCCTGGAAAAGCAACTGGATGCCGCGGGCGCGCCGCCTACACCGGGCAGGTTGCCGGACTGGAAGAAGTAGAAGTTGTTGACAGGCGAAAACGCCAGGCGGAAACGCCTGTTTGAATGTCTCAGGGCTGGAATGGCGAAGGGTTCTCCTGAAGAGTACAATGCCGAGACCGGCTCTCAACAGCCGGCTCAGAAACTTCAGACAGGAGAACCCAATGACTATCAGTCACTATATCGGATTCGACGTACACAAGAAAAGTGTCAGCTACTGCGTCAAGACCGCCGACGGGACGATCGTGGAGGAAGCCAGGCTGGCGGCGACACGGGAATCGTTGCGGCAGTGGGCCGAGAAACGGCGGGAGCCGTGGCACGGTGCGATGGAAGCCACACTGTTCAGCGGCTGGATCTACGATGTTTTAAAACCCTATGCAGGCGAGTTGCCGATGGGGCACCCGGCGATGATGAAAGCCAGCGGGGCATCCAAGAAGAAGAACGACAGGCTGGATGCACGCAAGACGGCCGACCTGGTGCGGTGCAATCTGCTGCCGGTCTGCTACGTGGCGCCGACGGAGATCCGGGAACTGCGACGGATGCTGCGCTATCGCAACCTGGTGGTGGGGCAGGCGGTTCAGATGAAGAACCGAATGAGCGGTCTGTTGATGGAAGTAGGCGCACAGTACAACAAGAAGCAGTTGCACGGCAAACAATATTTCAGCGAACTGCTGGGGCAGCTCGAAGAAGTGCCGGAAAGCGTAAAAGAGTTGCTGCGGCTGAGTCGGGGTGCGTTGGAGCTGTTTCAGGCCACACAAGAGCAAATCCACGTCAGGTTGCAAAAACATCCTCAGTTGAGCAAACGAGTGGAACTGCTGAAAAGCATTCGAGGGGTGGGGGAGGTAACGTCGTTGACGTGGGCGCTGGAGGTAGGGGAACCGAAGCGGTTTCCATCGATCGACCATGCGGTAAGTTACTGCGGGTTTACCAGTGCGTTGGACGAGTCGGCGGAGAAACAACGGCGGGGGCCGCTTTCCAAGCAGCGCAACGCACATTTACAGGCGGTGCTTACGGAGGCGGCGAAAGTAGCGCCGCGGTGGAATCCGCAATTGGCAGCCATACACGATCGGGAGTTGCACAGAGGCCACCGCAACCGGGCAACGCTGGAAGTGGCTCGGCGACTGGTAGCCTATCTGTTGGCGGTGGACAAATCCGGGAAGCCGTTCGAAATTCGCCATCCGCCAGCAGGGGAAACGGAGGAAGCGAAAGTGGTTTAAGAAATCCATTCTCCGAGGGGTGTTTTGATGATTCCGCCCGAGCCGCCGAAAACACAGGAAAGGACGACGACGGCGTCTCGGGCGGAACCACCAAAACACCCCCACCCGGCGACGATTTGCTAGCGATCCACCGGCCGGTCCAAGCCTTGGTAGGACTGCCACAGGGAGGGTTACCTCCTCATGGGCCATTACGTCTGTTTCTTGGCCGGCTGGTTACCCCAAATTCAAAATTCGTGGACGGCCGTGGGCTGTTCCCGCAAATGGATGTCTGGTCACGCGATCGCGTTGGCCCAACTCATGCGGATCGCAAAAGGCAAATCGGGCCAGTATTCGTTGCACCCGTAGAGCGCTTCAGGAAAGACCTCCCATCAAGTGCAGGGAGAAGTGTGTTTTCCCTTGACAAGTCCTTATCATGGATGTCCTACTTATTCATCCTTGCGTACAGGTCCGCTACTACGCGGACGGCGGCTTCCGCTGCGGCGCGGTCTGGCTGCTCGCTGGGATCGTTGTAGCCTGCCATGTCGCCACCGGCCATGTCCTGCACGACAATCCCGTCGCGCCGGGAGAGGATATTCACATTCTTGTACATGACGCCGTAGTTCACTTCGGGC
>JBAUOG010000814.1:0-2726 GCA_049579625.1 Bryobacteraceae bacterium | reverse complement strand
GCGAAATCCTTGCGGCTGCAAGCAAAATGTTTGCCGATCGCGGTTACGAAGCCGTGACGCTTCGTGCGATCGCTAAAGAGATCGGCTATACGCACGCCGTGATCTACCAGTATTTTCCTGACAAATCGCATATTCTTGCCGAGTTGAGCAGCGAGACGATCGGGCTGCTGATTCAGAACTTCGACGCCATTGCCGCTAAACATCCAGCACCGAAAGAACGTCTTTTTGCGACTTCACGCGGCTTGATTCAGTTCTGCACCGCCCATCCACAGCAGTTCCGCAACGTCTTCTTCGGGCCGGAGAACCGCAACGGCATCCGCGCCGGACAATATATCAACGACGTTGGCGCGCCTTTGTTCCAACGTTTCGTACAGCTCTTTTTCGATGTTGCCAGGGATGAAGGATTGCCAGGCAGGGATGACATAGTGGTGGCCCACACTTGGTGGTACGCGATCTTCGGCCTCGCCTCGCTCATGGTCATACAAGGGGTCGTGCCTGACTTGCCTGACCAGACTCTCGTGGTGGAGCAAACAATAGCGACGCTTTGGGCGGGTGTTCAGGTTGTTCCGCGATTGCCGAAGAGGACGGTCTCTACGCGATCCGACCGATCCAGTGCCGCAAAGCAATAACAGCTCTGCCTGCTTCGGAGTCGTTGGAGATATGCCCGTGGCGTACCAGCTGTCAACCGTCTTTCCAGGGAGGTAGCCCTTCTGATGACACGACAGACCGGTAAAGGTGGAGAACTTTGGGAGAAAGCCACCTGATCGGATAGATGTCGAACCATGCCCTTCCGTCTTAGTCCTTGAGCGCAGAGAAGAAACTTTTCACGGTATAAGCTATTTGGTGCGTAGATAAATCCACGCATTGGGGTCGTGAAACTCGCCTACATCCAGCGATGAACACTCCCGTCCGTATCATCGGCAACCCGGAGAAAGCTCGGTCCGCTTTACCCATAAATTGTTATTCCACTTGGTCGTATAAACGGCCAAGCCGTCGCAGTGCCTCAACTGGCTCCGGGCGGATCGTCCGAAACCCGGAAGTTATCCCGAACGGCGTTCGAGGAGATCGCACCCACGCTTCCTCCAACGAGACCTTTGATCCGAGTCGCCCAAATCTGAGCCTTCTCCGGGTGGCGCGTGATCCAGGCGCAAGCCGGCTTTGATTCGGCTACACTGACAGTTTGCACATCTCAAGATTCCATGCGTCAAGAAGATCGCGAGGTCAACACAAGGAAGATGTAAAGCAATGTCGACTAATCGGCCCATCAAAGTTGGTCCGCTCAAACAGAGTGAACTCGAAGAGGCGGGCCGTATTGTCCGCTTGGCCTTCGGAACGTTTCTGGGATTGCCTAATCCGCTCGACTTCATGGGGCGACCGCAATTTGCTGGCGCCGCGCTGGCGCTCGACCCACGTCAAGGTGATCGCGGCGCGCGAAGGTGGCCGCCTGATCGGATCGAACGTAGCCACACGCTGGGGATCGTTCGGGTTCTTCGGACCCCTGACTGTGCTGTCGGAATACTGGGACCGCGGCGTGGCGCAGCGGCTGCTCGAATCCACTATGACGATTTTCGGCCGCTGGGGTGTGCGGCATACCGGCCTGTTCACGTTCCCGCACAGCGCCAAGCACGTGGGCTTGTACCAGAAGTTCGGCTACTGGCCGCGCTATCTCACCGCGATCATGACGCGTACGCCGGAGGCTAACCTGGCGCCGCAAGCTAAACCTGCCAATGCGCCGGCGTTGCTATCGGCATTCACCAAGAGCCAGCGCGAACAGGCCATCCAGGCATGCGGGAAACTCACCCACAAGATCGATAAAGGACTCGATCTCGCTGGTGAGATCCGGGCCGTACTTGCGCAGCGCACCGGCGACGTCGTGTTGACATTCACACGCGCTGTTCTCGATGCTTTCGCGGTGTGCCTGAACGGACCCGGATCGGAGGGCGGCGAGAAGACGTGTTACGTCAAGTTCGGTGCGGCCCGCGGTGGTGCAGGGGCGGGTGAACGTTTCGACAGGTTGCTGGATGCCTGCGATGCGTTTGCATCCTCACGCGGAGCGACGGTCGAGGCTGGCGTGAACCTGGCTCGTGAAGATGCCTACCGGCGCTTGCGCTCCCACGGATATATAGTAACCATGCAGGGCGTCGCCATGCAGAGCCCGCACGCGGACGGGTTCAATCGAGCCGATGTCTACGTGATCGACGACTGGCGTTAAGACCTGCTGCGAGGCTGCCCGGTACCCTGGACTGTTGGTCTCTTCGAGACAATCGTGATGCAGATTTTGATAGACGAGAACCCGAAGGGACTTTTCCTGAATTCGGTCACCTTTCCGATTGCGGGCGTGTCGTCAGAAACCCTTCCGGAGGTAAGGGTCAGTTTGCCTGCCAGCCCGGACGCTGAAGCTGTTTGCCGCCCGCTCGAAGCGAAAGTTCAACAATCCAGTATCATTTGACGAAAAACGCCAGAACCGTATAAGTGCCTAGCGATCCCGGGCCGCCACTCTTCGGGTGCCTCCAGCCGTGCAACCTGGACGTTATCAGTTAATATCGGTAGCTTCTCAATGTCGGTATTCGATATGAACGGTTTGACATTCTGCACCATTGTAGGAATGAATTCTCGAAGGGCAATCGCGATTGCTTTGTTGTCTCTCCCGACCATGTGAAGAAAACCTTCACGTTGTTTCACTCCTCTGTCCCTAGCGTTGAGAAATACCACCGCGCTAGTACTGA
>JBAUOG010000813.1:0-2218 GCA_049579625.1 Bryobacteraceae bacterium | reverse complement strand
ATAGTCGTGTAAGCGTTAGTTTCACTTCCAATGGATGACTCACCGAATGTGCTGGCGCCACTGGCGGTTGAGACGCCAACAACGCGGCCATCGACGGTCAGATCGAATGTACTGCCCGACTCGCGGGAAATACCATAGGTGTGCCATGAGTTGTCAGGAGATACATTCGCGATGACGTGCAGGTACCCATTAGCGTTGTTTCCATCTTCCCAGAACTGGAAGTATGCTTGGCAACCGCATCCATGCGCCCCTCCAGGAAGTTGCCACTGTGCTGGCTCATAGCCGTTCATCAGACCGATCTCAATCCAGTGATCCGTTTCCCCCAACCACATCTCCCGGGTGATACGCCATGGGCATACATCTGCTCCGCAGTACGCGAAGACTGGCATAGTGTAAGGAGACTGGGTTTGATCAATCATGGAAAACCAACTGCTTTGGATTTCAGTCTCCGCCCCGATAAGGTTGCTATGTACGTCCATTGCCCGCTCATAGCAATGTGGTTGAAGGCAGCTCTGCGCGCCCGGATAAGCAGGCGGCGTAGCCGTCATTGCGGCGGCTGAAGCTACCGGACCTGAACTTACCATCGCGATTATTACCGAAATGAACGGGATGACGGCGATTTGAGTGATGCGCAGAACGCGCCTGAAGAGCTCGAACATCTCATGTCTCCTTTGGGGTTGGCTTAAACTTAAGATTTAGAACTCCGCACGGGTTCAGTAGGAATTTCAACGACAGCGTCCTGGTCCAGAAAAACGATGATCAAGGCATTAAGATATCGATTAGGCTTGATTGGTCGATAAGCGCAGGGCGCAAATCAAGTGCGGTCGCTCATATAGTCATCTTCCACCTCGGCGCACAGTCCTCCTAGTCAGAACTTCTTCTGCTTCCTGATAAGGACTACGATGCCGTGCCGTGGAATGGTTCAGTGCAGACCTAGATTTCTGTGCAGTAAGGCTGAGCGGCACGCCGTCAGCCTGGTCGATCTCAGAGAGGTCTCCGCTTCGACGGCCTGCTCGCGGGGTAGGTCCGTCTCGATCTCGCAGCACCGCAGCGTGTGCGGGGTGACGAGCTTGCTGATCCCGGCCTGCCGGGAGTCCTGCGGATAATCCGCTCGGTAGCATGCCGGTCCAGCCGCCGGCCATCGGCGGCCAGGAACACCGGTTCCTCAGTGCGCTCCCCGATGGCCAGGTCGATCGCCCGGACGGTCCGCGGCGCCAGCGCAATGGTCACAACCTTGCCGCCCTGCGGGTAATCGTCAGGATCCGGTGGCCGCGCTCCAGGCCCAGGTGCTCGATATCGGCGTCGGTGGCCTCGGAGACCCGCAGGCCGTTCAGCGCGAGCAGGGAGATCAGCGCATGCTCAAGCGGCGGCCCGAGCCCGGCCTTACCAGTAGCGCGCCGAGCTCATTGCGGTCCAGCGCGACGGCATGGGATTCGTAGTCCACCCGCGGCCGCCGGACGTGCGCGGCCGGAGAGCGGTCCAGGAGTTCCTCCTCGACGGCGTATTTGTGGAAACCCGGTGATGGTGGACAATCGCCGGGTGACCGTAGCGAGGGCGCGTCCCCTGGCTTCCAGATCCCGGGCGAAGGTCTTGATGTCGGCGCGGCGGACCGCGAACAGGGCCACCGACCCGGGCCCGGTACCAGCTGGTGAACTGGCGCTGGTCCAGCGCGTACGCCTCGCGGGTCAGGCCGCGGTATCCGGCAAGAGCGACCCGTTCAGCGTTGGTGAAGCCGGCCTGGATTGCGGGGGGGCAGCAGTTGGGGCGACAGTGGTCATCGGGCACTTCCCAGCCGGGCTGGAACCGGGACGCTGGGGCAGTCCCGGCCCAGCAGTTCAACGGAAACCCAACCTAAGCCGTCCGGCCTGGTCATGCTATGCCGCCGACCAGCACAAGGCATGCCAGCCCGACCAACCGAGAAATGCTCCATACCGCTTCGGCGCGTGTGAGATCGGACCGGAAGAGCGGGCGCATATCGTACAGATCGCCTTGTACCCAGGCGGGAACGCCCGACCCAATCACGCGACCGACCAGAGCGAGCAGTGTGTGCGTTCTCCCTGACCTCAGGTATCACTCAGCGTGATGGCACGACTGGGCGGGACGCACCGGGCAGCCGCATCCTCCTGCACCCGGGCGACAGGCAGGGCAGCCCGGCCATCCCGGAGCCTGGTCCTCGAGCCCGGCGGCTTCCGGCGTCCCGGCCGGGCTCCCGTTCACC
>JBAUOG010000812.1:0-9240 GCA_049579625.1 Bryobacteraceae bacterium | reverse complement strand
CTCTTGAGTGTCCCAGCGGTGGCCGTCCTGTTTTTTGTTATGGCTCCGTATCGGGCCTGCGCCGCAACCGCACCGTCTCGGGCCGCTGCCGACGCATCGCGACCCGTCGACGACCAGCGGATTGACCAAGCTGTCAGGCAAGTTTTCCGCGACCCCAACCTTTCATGGTCTCTTCCGGTGGTGGTGAAGCGGAAGCCCCCATCCAATGGGTTTCTGGCGTTTACCGAATCGGTCGGCACCAAAGTCGGCGAGCTCTGGGACCGCTTTGTGAAAGCGTGGCAAGACCTGATCTCGCGGGTTCGGAAGCTTTTCTCCGCTGATGAGCCGGGCCGCGATGAAAACGCTTATGCTAAGACGAACACCAAAGACGTCTGGAGTCTGATCACCCTATTCAGCGCGATCCTCGCCGCCGCGGTCTTCTTCGCGTTATTGCGGACGCGCCGTCTGGCCCGCGCGGTGGTGGTGGAGGCGCGTTCGGCGCCAGCGCCGCCGCCTGACCTGAGCCGTGACGACATTCAAGCGGACGAGCAACCTGAGGACGAGTGGGTGAGGCTGGCGCTCGAATACCGCCGCAGCGGAAACCTGCGTTTTTCAATCCGTGCCTTGTATTTGTCGTGTCTTTCCAGCCTCGCCGCGGCGAAGCTGATCTCGATTGCGCGGGGGAAATCAAACCTCGATTACTCTCGCGAGTTTCAGCGCCGCGCGAGGCGCTTGTCACCTGAGCTACCGGAGCGTCTGCGGCAAAACGTGGGCCTATTCGAACGAAGCTGGTACGGGTCTCATGGTGTCACCGAGGAGATACTCGACCAGTTTGAGCGGAACCTCGAGTTTCTGAAGGCTCAAGCCGCCGGTGAGGCCTTATGAACCGAGGCGTGGTGTGGGCTGCAGGTGTTGCGCTGCTGGTGCTGCTCGGGTTTGCTGCGTTCGAATCGGTCGTGCGCCGGGCAGAAAACTATTCCTACTACCCCGATTATTCGTCTTTGAACAATGAAGACACGGGCCTTAAGGCATACTACGAAACGCTGGTGCGCCTGGGCGTCAGCGTCTCACGAAACTACCGTTCCTTTCTGAAACTGGAGGGCCAGAAGGCCACCGTGATTTATGCTGGTCCGAACCTCGGTGACTTTCGCTCTCGATCCGAGAAAGATCTGGAGCAGTTTGAGCGCGTCGCTCAGGGGGGGGCACGCGTGCTGGTTCTTTTTCAAACCAGAGAGATTCGCTATGAAAAGATCGCGCCGCCCAAGCCGGATGTCAAGACTTCCGGGAAAGGGCGCCCGAATGTGAGCGATGAAATGAAACCGCGCGTCGACGCCATGCGCAAGCGATGGGGCGTCGAAGAGACGGAAACCGAAGTGAAGGATGCCAAGCGTCCGGCAGGTGCCGAGGCGCTCACGCCGAGCATCGTTCGCCGGGACGTTCTCTGGCACTTTGCAAAATGGGATCCGCTGTGGAAACCGCTACGCGTAGATGCCGATGGCAATCCTGTTTTGCTGGAGCGAAGCTTCGGCCAAGGCTCTATCGGTTTGCTCGCTGCCGTCGAGCCTTTCACCAACTATCAGCTGTTGACCAAGCCGGATGCGGCTCTACTCGCCGTTACAATAGCGGGCCGGCATCCGGTGATCTTTGATGAGGCCCACCTCGGCGTTGCCGAGCTCGATACGGTGGCCGGTCTCGCCAGACAGCATCATCTGGAATGGATTCTCTTGGGCTTTCTGGCCATAGCGGCGCTCTATGTCTGGCGCAATGCGGTCAGCTTCATTCCGCCTCTTCCGTCGGCTGCGGAGGGAGGCGTGACGGGGCGTGACGCTCACTCGGCGCTCTCCAGTTTGTTGGCCCAAAGCGTTGGCCGCGACAAACTGCTAACGGAAATTGCCGCCGAGTGGAAACACAGTGCGCGGTACGCGTCTGGCGCGGGCCACCTCGGCGAAGTAGAGTTGGAGCACTTTGCTGCTTCGTCCATACCCGAGGCCCCGGAAGCTTACCTTTCGCTGGTTAAGAAGAGATCTTTGGTCCAGGGCGACCCATCGGCCACCGCCGGCACTTTAGTGCATTTGGAAACTCGGACGACGGGAGAAACTAAACTTGTACCCTGACCTAGACACCATCCAGCAAACGCTGGCCGCCGTGCGCCGGGAGGTCTCCAAGGTGATCATCGGCCAGGAGCAGCCGATCCAGCTTTCCCTGATCGCAATTCTCACTGGGCAACATGCGTTGGTCGAAGGCGTGCCAGGGTTGGCCAAAACTCTGTTGGTGCGGGCGCTGGCTCGCGTTATGAATTGCGATTTCCAGCGCATACAGTTCACTCCCGATCTGATGCCCTCGGATATCACGGGCACCAGCATTTTCAACCTGCGCGATGGCGTCTTTGAGTTTCGGCGCGGACCAATCTTCACGTCGTTCCTGCTGGCCGATGAAATAAACCGTGCTCCGGCGAAGACCCAGGCGGCCCTGCTCCAGGCCATGCAGGAGCGAACCGTGACTGTGGACGGCGTCACGCACGTTCTTCCTGCGGCCTTCACCGTGTTCGCCACACAGAACCCGATTGAGTTCGAAGGAACCTATCCTCTGCCGGAAGCGCAGAAGGACCGTTTCCTGATGAAGATCTCCATGACCTGGCCTACGCTCGAGGACGAGCAAGAACTCGCGCGTAGAATGCTGACCAACGATTCGCCCGAGATCGCGCTGGAGCGAGGCGACGTCACGGCCGTTCTGGAGCAGGAGCAGATTGCCCGGCTGCGCCAGGAACTGATACGCGTCACGGTCCGCGAGGAACTCGTGAACTACATTGTTCAACTAGTCCGGGCCACGCGGGGGCATGAGACGATTCTGTCCGGCGCCGGACCGCGTGCCACACAAGCGCTGCTGCTCGCCAGTCGGGCGTATGCCGCGCTTGAGAATCGCGACTTCGTCACTCCAGACGACGTGAGGATTCTCGCCTCGCCCGTTCTCGAACACCGCATCATCGTGAAACCGGAATTTGAGATGGAGGGCGCGACGGCAGCGGAAGTTATAGCCAAACTGCTAAGTGAAGTTGCGGTACCCCGGTGACAACCATTCACCACCCGCCTTACGCCAACCAATGATTTACCCGACCAAACGCTTCTTGTGGATCGTGGGCCTCTGTTTCGTGCCCGCATCCGTTCTTCCTGCCATTGTGCCGTCTGGACCGGTGTGGGTGGGAATTGCGGCCCTGTTCCTGGCTGCGTTCGCCGCGCTCGATTGGCTCGTCTCCCGGCGATCGTTAGACTCCTTGCGGCTCACGTTTCCGGCCGACATTCACGCCATTCTAGGTGAAGATGTTTCATTCCCAGTGGGCATCTCACGGACCGCGTCGCGTCCATGGCCGTGCCGGAAACTCCGGCTCGCCGTTGGCTTGCCGCGCGAAATCGATGCCGTTCGCGATGACGTCGCCTTCGACGTTTTGCCGGAAGCTCAGGCCATGGAGATCGAACTGTGCGCGAAGGGCGAGCAGCGCGGAGAGTTCGCCGCCTCCACCGCATACCTTGGCCGAATCTCCGGTTTTGGCCTGTGGCAGCTGCGCCGCACCCAGCCGATTGCGGTCTGTTTCTCTATTCAGCCCTCTATTGCCAAGATCGCCCGCGGGACGTCCCGGTTGATGGCCAGTCACGCGCATGGCAGTGAGCGCCTGATCGCCCGCCATGGCCGAGGCCGCGAGTTTGAACATCTCCGCGAGTATGTTCCCAACGACAACTTCGCCGACATTGACTGGAAGGCCACCGCACGTCGGCGCGTACCCATCGTGCGCGAATACCGTGTCGAGCGAACCCAGGATATTTATGTCTGTGTCGATGCGTCGCGGCTTTCGGGAAGCGTCGTGACAGCTAAAGATGGACGAACTGTGACCTTGCTCGACGAGTACGTCCGTTCCACGATCCTTGTGCAGTGTGCGGTCCGGACTGCTGGTGACCGCTTCGGTTTGCTGACGTTTAGCAACCGCGTTCATCACTTCTTCAAAGCCGCTTCCCTGCCTTCTTATGAGCGTGAGTTTCGCATCTCGCTTTTTCCGCTCCGGCCGCGAGCGGTCGCGCCGGCCTTCGACGAAGTCTGCTCCACGCTGACTGCGCAAGTTAAGCGGCGCGCTCTGATCGTCTTCTTTACCAGCCTGGCGGAACCGCAACTGGCCGAGGCATTCGCGACGGCCAGCAGGCTGCTCGCGCGGCAACACCTGGTGGTGGTTGCTTGTCCGTCCGATGCCAAGGCCCGCCCGCTTTTTTCAAACCCCGATGTTCATGACTTCGATTCCCTATATGGGGAACTGGCCGGACATTTGCTCTGGAAGAAGATGGCGGAAATGCGTGCGCGGGTCTCCCATTTCGGTGTGCGGATGAATGTGGTGGCGCCCGGCCGCCTGGGGCTGAGCGCGGCCACCGAGTATTTCGATATCAAAGAGAGGCAGTTGCTGTGATTGTCGATCTCGATCGTTTTGTGGCGCTCGAACGTCCGCACTGGCAAGCGCTCGAGCAGGCGCTCCAGCCGTACGATCAGGATCGTCTCTACCGGCCTTCTCTACAGGAGTCGTTGCGGCTCTTTGAACTCTACCAGCGCTCGGTATCGGATCTCGCCCGGCTCGAAGAAGCCTCCCAAACGGAACTGGCTGAGCAGCTCAGTGCGCTGGTCGGCCGCGCTTATGCGCAAATCCATTCGAGCCGCCGCAAAGCCCGCTTCCGGCCTCTGTATTGGCTGCTGCATACGCTGCCAAATACCTTCCGCCGCCAGATCCGGCTCTTCGGATTGGCTTTGCTGGTTACGCTGGTCGGCTGCACCATCGGCGGCATGTTGCTCGAACTCGATCCCAGCGCCAAGGCCACCTTGCTGCCGTTCGGGCAGCTGATGGGCGACCCTCGCGATCGCGTCAAGCAGGAGGAGAAGGAAGCGGTCAATAGGCATCCCGATAGCCACGCCAGCTTTGCCGCCCAGTTGATGACCCACAATACCCAGGTTGCGTTTTTTGCCTTGGCCTGTGGGATGACGTGGGGCCTCGGGACGATGATTCTGCTCTTTTACAACGGGGTCGTTCTGGGCGCTGTCAGTTTCGACTACGTCCAGGCAGGTCAGGCCAAGTTCTTGCTCGGGTGGCTACTGCCGCACGGCGTTGTTGAGATTCCGGCGATTCTGGTCGCAAGCCAGGCAGGCTTGGTTCTGGCAAGCGCGCTGATTGGCTGGAACAGCCGGCTCAGCCGTGCAGAGCGTCTGCGTGCGGTGGCGGGCGACGTGCTCACCCTGGCGGCCGGTGCTGCCTTGATGTTGGTCTGGGCTGGTCTGATTGAGTCGTATATTTCGCAATATCACGAGCCTGTGCTGCCGTATTCGGCGAAGATTGCCTTCGGATTAGCCGAACTGGCAGTGCTCGTTTGCTTCTATGCCTTGGCAGGCCGTGCAGGGAAACCTAGGGGTGTGAACCATGCCTGAGTTGCCTGCCCAGCTGCGGATCATGCTCCCGGAAGGCGTCGCCATCAGCCTTCAACTGGCCGGACCCGCCACTCGCATGATGGCATTTATGGTGGATTCCTCCATCATCGCGGCCGCGAGTAGCCTCGCTTTGAAAACCACCGATCTAGTGCGCTTCTTCAGTGAGGATCTGGCGGCGGCGCTCTATATCCTCGGCTTCTTCCTCCTCTACATCGGCTACGGCATCGGCTGCGAGTACTTCTGGAAGGGTCAGACCCTGGGTAAATGGATGCTGGGTTTGCGGGTGATGGACATGACAGGGCTGGAGCTGCAGTTCAGCCAGGTCGTAATCCGGAACCTGCTCAGGATCTTCGATCAATTGCCGGCCTGTGGGCTCGTCGGAGGCGTGGCAATGCTGGTGTCAAAACACCGGCAGCGCCTTGGCGATCTAGCCGCCGGGACGGTGGTAGTCCGCGATCGCCGGCCCGAGCCAAAAGACCTGAGTGGTCTGGCGCGTGGCCGTTACAATTCGTTTCTCCAACATCAGATACTATGCGCACGAGTGCGAAAGCTAGTACCCCCTGAGGCTGGCGCGGTTGCGGTGGAGGCCCTCATGCGGCGCGATTCGCTGGATGATCGGGCTCGTGTTCGGCTCTTCGACGAGTTGGCCGCCTATTTGCAAACTCTGGTGGCCTTTCCCGCAAGCGAGACGGAAGCAATCACGTCCGAGCAGTACGTGCGGAACGTCATGGAGATCCTCTATTTTCGTAGCTCGAAATCCGGCTTAGTACGCCAAGCGCCAGTCGCTGCCGCACTCGATGGTGCTGAGAAATAGTCGCCCACACAATCTAGGCGTAACAAGTTGTTTAAAATCAACGGGCATGGCATCTTGACAATGTGAGTTGCTGCTCTTCTCCCGTGTTAATCTCTATTTCATCAGTGTAGATTGGGGTTTTGTGCTAGCCTAAAAGAACTCTCGCTCGGCCCCATGCAACGGCTAAACCACCTACGACTCCTAGAGGCAGAAAGCATCCACATCCTTCGGGAGGTCGTGTCGGAGTGCCAGCGACCCGTGCTCCTTTACTCAATCGGGAAGGACTCGTCGGTGCTGCTGCGTCTGGCGCAGAAGGCGTTTTACCCTGCTCCGATCCCCTTCCCGCTACTGCACGTCGACACCGGCTATAAATTTCGCGAGATGATCGAGTTCCGCGACCGGCTAACGGCTTCGCTGGGAGTCAAGTTGATCGTGCATACCAACCAGAAGGCGCTCGACGACGGCGCAACGCCCTACGCGTGGGGCACTCCGCGCTGCTGCGGTGCATTGAAGACCCAAGCACTGCTCGATTCGCTGCGAGCAGGCGGATTCGACGCCGCAATCGGTGGCGCTCGGCGCGATGAAGAGCGGTCGCGGGCCAAGGAACGTGTCTTTTCATTTCGAGACCTCCGCGGCCAGTGGAACCCCCGCAACCAGCGGCCCGAACTCTGGAACGTCTATAACTCGCGCATCGATGCGGGCGAGAGTCTGCGCGTTTTCCCCTTATCCAACTGGACTGAGCTGGACGTCTGGCAATACATCCATGCGGAAGCGATCCCCATCGTGCCGCTTTACTTCGCGAAAGAAAGAGAGATGCTGGTGCGAGGTGAATCCTTGATTTCCGTGGAGCAGCCCTTCATTCCGCGGTTGCCTGGCGAACGGACAAAGATGGTAAAGTGCCGGATGCGTTCCCTCGGCTGCAGTCCCTGCACCGGCGCCATCTATTCGGATGCGGATACTGTACCCAAGATTATTCAGGAACTCTTCTCGGTCCGCCGCTCGGAACGGCAGAACCGGATTATCGATCATGACACCGACGGCTCTATGGAATTGAAGAAACAGGAAGGCTATTTCTAATGGTGGCGGCGGCACTTCCCGTTCTCGCGTCGTCGTTTGAGGAGTTCCTCGCGATCGAAGAATCGAAGGACCTGCTTCGCTTCACAACGGCGGGTAGTGTGGACGATGGCAAGTCGACTCTGATTGGGCGGCTGCTCTACGATTCACGGAACGTCTACGACGACCAGCTGGAATCGGTCACCAAAGCGTCAATAGGCCGAAATGCGGGAGTCATCGATTTCTCCCTGCTAACCGATGGTCTGCGGGCCGAGCGCGAACAGGGAATCACCATCGACGTTGCTTATCGCTATTTCTCGACGCCGAAACGCAAGTTCATCATTGCCGACACGCCGGGTCACGAGCAGTTCACCCGAAATATGGTCACGGGCGCCTCGACGGCCGAGTTGGCCATCGTTCTGGTCGATGCCCGGAAGGGACTGCTTCCGCAATCGCGGCGGCATTCCTATATCTCTGCCCTGCTGGGTATTCCGAACTTGGCCATCGCCGTAAACAAGATGGACCTCGTCGATTACGACGAGCAGATCTTCCGGCAGATCGAGTTGGACTTTCAGGACTTTCTCGCCCAGTTCGATTCCGTCAAGCCGTACTTCATTCCCATCAGCGCCCTGGTCGGCGACAACGTCGTGACCCAAAGTGACCGGATGCCATGGTTCACCGGCCAAAGCCTGTTTGATTATCTGGAAAACGTACCCGTCGGATTGCGCTCGCTTCAAACCGGCTTCCGCTTTCCTGTTCAGCGCGTGGTTCGTCCGAATCTGGATTTTCGCGGCTACGCCGGACAGATCGTTTCGGGCATAATCTCAGAGGGAGACACGGTTGTGGCCTTGCCTTCCGGCCGCAGGACGCGTGTAAAGAGCATAGTCACATTCGACGGAAACCTCTCCCGCGCGCACGCTCCCCAATCGGTCACACTGACGCTCGAGGACGAGATCGACATCGTGCGCGGCGACTTGATCGCCAAAGCAGAGGACGTACCCGCCATCGCCAGCCTGTTCGACGCCACCATGGTCTGGCTCAATGAAGTGCCACTCGATCTGAAGAAGCGCTACCGCCTCAAGCACACTACCCACCAGGAATGGGCCGATGTCAGGACCATTCATCACCGGCTGAACATCAACACCCTGGAGCATGAGCCGGCCGAAACGTTGGAGATGAATGCCATTGGCGTGGTGCGGCTCGAGACGGCGCGGCCGCTATATGTCGACAACTACCAGCAGAACCGCGCCACGGGCGCGTTTGTCCTGATCGATCCCGTATCCAATTCCACCGTGGCGGCCGGCATGATCACCAGTGCCGCGGAGCATCATAGCGAAGAGCGAACCGTCCGCCGTCACAAAGGCATGGTAGCCACCGGCGAACGCGTGGCACGGCACCGGCACCGTGGCGCCGTGATCCGGCTCGGCGGCAGGCTCGAACTCGCCACGCGGCTTGAGCGAAGACTCTTCGACCATGGCTGTGTCGTTGTCTTGTTCCCATCATGGAACGAAGCTTGGGTGCCGGCGGTAGAGCGTTCGGCAATGCTGGCGCTGGTTGCCGAAGCGGACGACCCCGCCTTCCGGATCCAGACCGCGGACGGCGAAGTCAAGACCGAACTGAGCTCTTTGCCGGCTGATGACGATGAAGCAGTCGAAAGCATCTTCAGAGTGTTGACGAAAACGCAGATTGTGCTGCCGGAACCCGAGTGGTTCGAGAGTGACGGGATTTAATGCAGTCAGCTGCCGATTGGGAGTCATCAACTTCAGCACTGAGCCGCGCGCGTCAGCAAGCGGACGCCAGCCTGCGTGGCGCGGGCTTTAGCCTGCTGAGCCGAGACTCATCTGTGTGCCCCAAAGGGGCAGATTGCCAGTGGGGGAAGGACCCACTCGAATAGTTGATGGTTAGATTCGATAGCTATCGAGCGGCGAGTCTGGGTAACCGGGCTAGCCGAAACCTCGTGAAAA
>JBAUOG010000811.1:0-3138 GCA_049579625.1 Bryobacteraceae bacterium | reverse complement strand
AAAGGGCTGTGGCCGAAAGATGGAGATCAGCTTCGAGGTAGGCTAGAGTGCCGACTCGCCCAGTTCGCCGTTGCGGATTCTGATTGCCTCCTGAACGTCGTAAACAAATATCTTCCCGTCACCGATCTTGCCGGTGCGCGCTGCCTCCGCCACACTTTTGATGACCTCGTCTGCGCGGGCGGACGCGACTACGATTTCGAGCTTGATTTTGGGTAGAAGGTCCACGTTGTATTCTTGACCCCGATAGACCTCGGTGTGACCTTTCTGGCGACCGTGCCCGCGCACCTCACTAATGGTGATGCCGTCCACCCCAATCGCGACGAGCGCTTCTTTCACAGCATCCAGCTTAAAGGGCTGGATTATGGCTTCGATCTTTTTCATTGCTTTTCCCCGATTCGATCCTGAGGCTACAGCATCGGGCTAGTTGCGACCCGAACTGCGCACCATCCGGACAAAGTACACGCCCCCTAGCATGTTATTTTAAGCGTTGAGACAATTCACTCGATGAGGCTGGCGGGATTCCTACTGTTACTAGCGGGATGGGGACTGGTTCTGTCAGCAGTCGTGCTACTCGCCTCCCCGGTGCCGCGGGCTAGCTTTGCGCTAACCGGGTTCGGAGTGGAATTGTTGGGATTGATCCTGGTTATTCGTTCTCACATTCCGCCTCCCAGGGAGGAGCGCGGGTGACGCCCGAACCTCTGCCGACCCTGACTGCGGCCATCTGCATGTTCTCGATTCTGCTGGTTCCACTGGCCGCCGCCGGGCTGGCGATCATCAATGCCGGATTGAGCCGGTCGCGCAACGCGGCGCACATGATGCTGGCGTCGTTGTGCGTGATCGCGGTCGCAGCGGGCGTGTATTTCATGTGCGGATTCGGCTTCCAAGGTTTTACCGGCGAGGCGGCCTACGCCGCCGTTGTGGGTGGAAAACAGTGGGACTGGATCGCGGCCGAGCCCTGGTTCTTCCGAGGTCTGAAGACGAGCGGTGTCTCCACGGGATTGGCGGCTTGGCTGGGCATGCTGAGTGCGGGCTTGGTCGCCTTGATCCCACTCGGCGCTGGAGGGGGACGCTGGCGGCTCGGTGCCATCTGCATGTCGACCGCGATGTTGGCTGGCTGGACATACCCTTTATTCGCCCATTGGGCGTGGGACGGATGGCTGGCACAGCTCGGCGTGAACTTTGGACTCGGCCGCGGGTTTACAGACGCCGGGGGAGCGGGCGGCATTCATGTCGTGGGCGGGCTCACTGCTTTGTCAATGGCTTGGATCCTGGGACCACGCCGGGGCAAGTTCTCCGCCGCGGGAACGCCCGCGGCAATCCCCGGACATGATTTCGTGTTCGTCCTATTTGGCTGCATGCTCGCGCTGACGGGCTGGCTGGGGTTGAACTCGGCGGGCTCGATTCTGCTGGCCGGCGTGGTGCAGCCCGACACGATCGTTGCGTCTTCGATCAACACCATCCTTGCCGCGGGAGCCGGCCTGTTGGGTGCGGCTCTCATCACACGGGCGCGATACGGCAAGCCGGACGTCTCACTCAGCGCCAACGGGTGGGTGGCGGGACTGGTGGCCTCCAGCGCGGGTTGCGGGTTGGTTGCGCCGGCAGCGGCGGTCATCATCGGTGCCGTGGCGGGCTCTCTGGCAGTGTGGTCCGTTGAATGGCTGGAGTTGAGGTTCGGCGTGGACGACCCCGGCGGCGCGATTTCGGTGCACGCGCTGGGTGGCATTTGGGGTTTGCTGGCAATCGGCTGTTTTGATCGGTTGCCGGGAAGTACTGGCTCAGGTCAGTGGCTCGCGCAGCTGATCGGTGTCGCCACGCTGGTGGGCTTCGTTTTGCCCCTTACCTACGGACTGAATTGGCTTCTCAACCTTATCTCGCCGCAGAGGGTGCCGCCGGACGGCGAACGTCAGGGTATGGACCTGCATGAGTTAGGCGCCAGCGCGTATCCCGAGCTAGCGAGTCACCTCGAGGATTTCACGCCGTGATTTGTCAGGTATGAGTAGTGGACGGCGAAAAGGGTCGGCTGATGAGACCGAAAAAATAGGAGTGTTGGACGCGGATGGCCGATGAACGCGGATTCTTGATACAGGGTTAGCTTCTGGTGACGTAAACATCGAGGTCCGCTTGCTTTAAGCGCGCGGTTCTGTGCTGGAGTATTCGATTGCGCTAGGTGTGCTTTGCGACGTAGATCAGCAGGCCGAAGACGACGATGGGAATCAGCACCAACATGATGTAGAAGGCGATCTGGCGCACGAGGGGAGAGCGCCGCTCTTTCCAATCCACCAGCTCCGCACGCTCGGCGACACCGACTTGCTCAGGATGCTCAAGGTCATGGGCGAATTCGCCGGCCGTCTTATAGCGGTTCACGGGCTCGCGCTCCAGAGCGCGGTAAATGATCTCCTGGAGTTCCGGTGAGATTTGCGGGTCCACCGAACGCGGCGGAATGGGGTTGTTGAGCAGGCGGTCGTTCATGATGGCGAATGGATTCGACCCTCGGAACGGTATTTGCCCGGTGAGCATTTCATACAGAATTACGCCCAGCGAATACAGGTCACTGCGGCCGTCGCCCCGTTTGCCCTTCACCTGTTCCGGAGAAATGTAATCGGGCGTGCCCATCACTTGCGACAGTTTCCCGAACGTCAGCCGGCGCGCGCCGGCCTTGCCGGCGATACCGAAATCGATCAACTTGATCTGGTCCTGATCGTCAACCATGATGTTCTCGGGCTTCAAGTCGCGGTGGGAAACGCCGCGGCTGTGAATGTGGTCCAGCGCCTCGCAGACGCGGATTGCGATCTTTCGCGCGCGCTCCTCCGGAAGCTTCTTCAGCTCATGAATAATGTTGCGCAGAAGCCGGCCCTCCACCCACTCCATGACCATGTAGACCTGGCTGCGCTTCTCGTCGTCAAAAACCTTCATCACGCCAGGATGATCCATAATCTTACCGATCTCGGCCTCGCGCTGGAAGCGATCAAAGAGGAGGGGGTCGGCCTCCATATCGGGGTGTGGAATTTTGATGGCGACCTGACGGCCATTCAACGTGTCGGTAGCGCGGAATACAGATGCCATGCCGCTTCGAGCGACAAGGGAATCAAGGCGGTAATGGTCCAGTACTTCGCCGGCGCGCAGATCGGTCATTTTGCG
>JBAUOG010000810.1:0-2325 GCA_049579625.1 Bryobacteraceae bacterium | reverse complement strand
CACGTTTAGAGGATTGTTTCCTATCCACGCCCACCACAACTTGTCGGGGTCAATCGCGGAGCCGCTTGCGAAGGAACTGTGGGCGCCGTTGGCAGGGAGCCCCCCGGGAGGAGGCTGGAACTGCGTGTTAGGCGGCATAATGACGAAATACAGATTGCGCCCGCCATTTTCATCGGGCTCCGGAAAAGACCCGTCATCGATCAGGCTTTGCATCAAGTTTTGGACGGATTGGTTGGAAAACGTATTCGGAAGGAACGGCGGATTGGAATTGACGATGTGCGCGCTACCGTACGGGCACCTCCTTACGCCGTAAGGGAGCAAGGCTGACATGTAGGGACCGGAGAGTATGGCCTGCACAAACCTTATGATGGAGGTGGACAACAACTGGTTGGAGGGGCTGTTGGGGGGGGAGTTGGCCGGGTCAAGGACTGTCTGCCAAATCGGACCCCAAAACAAGAGCTGCACCGAGTCGGCCGTTCCGATCGCCCCACCGTTGAAAGTAAGACCAGTCGGTAGGCAGGCCCCAAGCGGTGGAAAGGTGACGTCCAGCCCCGTTACCGCGTCGGCTATGGCGAGAGTCCTAACCTGGCCTGCGGCGGCAATACCGATCTGACCTACCGAAGAAACCAACGGTGACACTTCGCGGTCGGAGCGGAATGTGATAAGTGGCAGCGCGTCTGGGGGATTACTGGAATCGGGGTCCATAAGAAAACCTCCTATTGCAGGGCAATCAATATGGGAATCAACCCGCAGCCTTCCGTCCACGGTCTGAGCGCTTTCCCGATCACCGCGCCGAAGGCTTGGAACGGATCTGAGGCTCTCATGGCGTGGCCGGGGGTGAGGGATGTGGTCAGAAGATCGCCCACTCCGATTGGAGAGTACCCAGCATCCACCTTGCAGTAAACCTTGCCGACCAAGGCTACCGATGCCCTGCCGTCTCCGGATGATCCCTTCTTATCCAGCACGATGCCTGGCCTATGCTCACCGGCTCCCGAGATCACGCCGGCCACCTTCTTATCGTACGCTTCCCGGCCTAACCGCACAGAACCATCGCTCCCGATCACTACTACCGCACCGGGTTCAAGTTGCTCCGGGCCCGCGATGTCGAACTGCTCTGCGCAGTCCGCACCAGGGAGAAAGATATCACCGATCACCTGAAGGTTCCCCTGGACAAGAACCGGGCCCACAAACGATCCTGCAAGCAGGCCGCCCTGACCAAACACGCCCGTGCCGTTGTCGCTGATGCCTACCACCGCGTTGCCGTTAGGTGAGAGACCAAGAACTCCAGCCTTGCCAGAGGCCAATGCCAAACCGACAACCGCGTCACTCTGTCCGCTGTCACCGTGTACGGCATTGCCCGAATCACTATGCGCGTGAACGCCCTCGCCAGTCGTGCTTGTGCCAACGACACCGAAGGCCGTGCCCTGACCAAACACGCCCGTGCCATTGTCGCTAATGCCTGCCACCGCGTTGCCGTCAGGTGAGAGGCCAAGAACACCGGCCTTGCCAGAGGCGTGTGCAAAACCAACGACAGCATCGCCCAGCGTACTATCTCCGAAGATGCCGTTGCCAGCAACACTGTTTGTGCCTTTGACCCCGGGGACGCCCTGGGTAGTAGAGTCGCCTTCAAGATTCATTGCTCAAACCTCAGTTCCTTAGGCATTTCTCGTATGAACCTTTCCATTTAAGCTAGTGTAGTCTCCACAAACAGACTGGTTGCACGCTACACTTCGGTTTCTATTAGAGAACCAGATTTTACGATTGCACACCTGACTGCCCTCCGTTCGTGCTTTTCTTGGTTTTTTTCATCCCGAGCGACTCCAGTCGCCGGGCGGGCGCCAACTCTGCCTGCACCGGTCTTCTTGCCTCCTCCTCCAGGCGTCGACCCACGGCTCCTCGTTGGTGAGCAGCTCGCTGGAAAGCGGACCACATACGAGTTCCTGCTTGCGATCGCTAGGTCCCGTGAAACGCCGGTCCCTGAAGCGGGAAGATGAGGAAATCAGACATGGTTCCCGGGAAGCTTCGGGGACTGTCTGTGGCACGAAGTGCCGGCTTTCAAACTTCCACCGAGCGTAGGGCGGTCGTCGATGTCTCGCAGCATTGACAACGCCGACAGACCGCTCCATGCCATCTAAACCTTGCCGGCACAGGAGCTTGCAAGGATTCCGCCCATTATGTCTCGTTATCGTCTGTCCGGCGAAAAGCGAGCTGGGAGGAGGATTACCTACGCTGTCTGTTTCAGGCTCCAGAACTCTTCTCCTGGCCCATCGCTGCACAGGCGAGACCTGAGGACGAAGAGGCCGCTTACGCGACCCCTCCCTTTCC
>JBAUOG010000809.1:0-1830 GCA_049579625.1 Bryobacteraceae bacterium | reverse complement strand
CGTTACAGGATCTATTGAATCTGGGACGGGAAGCTCGCATGAACGTGCCTGGCCGCGCGGGAGGAAATTGGCGCTGGCGATATACGGGCGAAATGCTCACGGATAGGCCGTTTGCCCGGTTGCTGGACTTGACCGCCAACTGCAAACGTCTCCCTGATGCAGAGATTCTACACACCTCTATCGAAAGTACGTCGTTGGTAAAGCGTTGAGGTCAGCCGACCTTTTCGGCAACCTGGGACAGCGCGTACTCTTGCAAGTGACTGGCGTCGCTATTGAATTTACGAATGCCGTCGGCCAGCTTCTCCGTCGCCATTGCATCCTCGTTATGCATCCAGCGGAAGGTTTTCTCATCAAGTTGCAGATGTTCTTCCTTGCTGGCCAGCGCTTTCGCCCGATCCAGCTTACGATCCAGAACACCTTCGGTCTTCTCCAACTGGTCAAGAAGCTCCGGACTAATAGTGAGTAGGTCTGACCCCGCCAGGCGGACAATCTGATTCACATTCCGAAAGCTTGCCCCCATCACCTGGGTCTTGTAACCGTATTTCTTGTAGTAATTGTAGATACGAGTGACGGACGCAACGCCCGGATCCCGGTCGGCGGGAATCTCCGCGCCGCCGTGCTCCTTCCTGTACCAATCGTAAATACGACCGACAAACGGCGAAATTAAGGTGACTCCGGCTTCGGCGCATGCCACCGCTTGCGCAAAGCTGAAGAGGAGCGTCAGATTGCAGTGGATGCCTTCCTTCTCAAGAAGTTCGGCTGCCCGAATGCCCTCCCACGTACTGGCGATCTTGATCAGGATGCGTTCGCGTGCCACGCCTTTTTTGTCATACAGTGAAATGAGCTTGCGGGCCTTGGCGATAGTATTCCCGGTATCGAAGCTCAGTCTGGCGGCAACCTCCGTAGAGACGCGGCCTGGGACCACCTTGAGAATCTCAAATCCAAATAGGACGAAGAGACGATCGATGAACTCGTCCGCCATCTCTTCGTGTTTGCCCCCGCTTTTCAGGGCAAGTTCGGCAGCCTCTTCCACCAAGTGCCGGTAGGCCGGCATCTGGGCAGCGTGGAAAAGAAGGGAAGGATTGGTGGTAGCGTCCTGCGGACGGTGCCGGGCAATGGCATCAATATCACCGGTATCCGCTACAACGGTCGTATATTTCTTCAGAGATTCAAGCAACGTCATGATTGGCTCCTAACATTCTTGACTACTGACGATCGCCCGCGCGAGCAACCGTGCTGCCTTCGAGTTGCGCGACCTTCGCCAGGCGGCGGCGATGTCGGTCTGCACCGCTGAAACTGGCGCCGAGGAAGTTCTTGGTGCAGTCCCATGCAACCGCGATACCCGTGGTGCGGCCCCCGAGGCAGGGTATATTCATGTCATCATCCTCCACGCCCTGACGAGCCGAAAAATCGTCATGACAGAGCGCCGCTCGAGCACCCAAAACTTTATTGGCAGCCACAGACGCACCGACCCCGCTGCCGCACAGCAGAACGCCACGGTCCACGTCTCCCCGTGCTACGGCACGAGCCAGCGGGATCGTAAAGTCCGGGTAATCATCATTGTTGTCGTACACGGTGTTTCCAAAATCGACGACCTCATGGCCTTCAGCTTCCAGCAAATTGGCGAGCTGCTTCTTCATTTCGAATCCACCGTGATCCGCGCCCAATCCTACCCTCATGTCAGTGCCCCTTTCAGCTTTGCTTCCTGTGCTGCGCAATTTGGTTTTTCGCTGCCGCTACAATGTTTTCCACATTGAAGCCGAACTTTTTTAGCAGTTGCTTGAGAGGCGCCGAGGCACCAAACGTTTCGATGCAGACATTGTGCCCTTC
>JBAUOG010000808.1:0-7596 GCA_049579625.1 Bryobacteraceae bacterium | reverse complement strand
CCGCACGCGTGTCCGGAGGCGTCGACGGGCCGCAGCCCGATAAAAGCAGCAGCAGGGCAAGACCGCCGCAGAGAGCAGCGGGGAATCCTTGGTTTCTTCCGCAATTTCTGGTCATTAAAAAGTCCTCCTGATGAACGTCGTAGTCTATCACCGTCGCACAGATTGAAGCCCACACGTGGGAATGCGAGCGTGTGACCGGTCCGTCGCCGTCAAGTCGTTAAGTGTGGGGACGGACCCATTTCTTCCGTCGCCGTCAAGTCGTTAAGTGCGGGGACGGACCCATTTCTTCGCGAGAGGATTGGCTGGTGGCTAACACTCAGTTCATGGAGAAGTGGAAAGCGGCGGCCCCGTCCGGAAGCCGCCATAACGCTATGGCCCGCGGCCCACGAATTGTATTGCCGAATGTGGTTCATCATGTCGTCTCTCGAGGCAACGATAAGATGGCCATCTTTAAGAATGGGCAAGAGAAAGAGCGCTATCTTCGACGCTTTTTGCTGGTCGCTGCGGAAGAGAAGGTGTGGGTCCAAGGTTACTGCATAATGGACAACCATGTCCACTGGCTACTTACCCCTACCACGGCGAACGGCTTAGCGCGACTGTTCCGCAGGGTTCACACCTGGTGGGCCATGACCTTCAACCGCAAACACGGACGCACCGGACACCTGATGCAAGGACGTTTTCACTCCTCGCCGCTTGCCGAAGACCACTACTGGACTGCGCTGCGGTATGTCGAGCTGAATCCACTGAGGGCCCACTTGGTCCGGCGAGCCGAAGACTTTGCATTCTCCTCCGCGCGAGCGCGATTGGCCGGAGCAGAAGACCGCTTTGTGGCGATAACGCCCATTGCAACTCGTTGTCTTTACTCCCGTCACGAGTGGCGCGCGTTCCTGGAGGAATCCGATCCTGCCCACGATCAAGCGTTGCGAAAGGCGCTTCCCTCGTCGCTCCCCTGTGGCAGCAGCGAGTGGATTCGTGGCCTGGAAAAGCAGTTTCATCGAAAGCTGACTTGGTCTCCACCGGGAAGACACCTAGCCAGTGCCAGTCCTCTGTAAAGGTCTTCGGAAAGTCGTAGCCTCGCACTTAGCAAATGCCTCGGGCTACGAATCCGACCCGCCCGAACCTGTTTTCTTTCAAGTTCTAGGCGCGTTCAATCGCAGCGCCAGTCGCTGAGAAAAGGTTCTAACGCCCCTTAGCAGGCTGCTGAAAAAAGGCCATCTCCCCCTAACTCCCTCACTATCGGGAATCTGCAACCCATTACAAACAAACACAGGCGCTTCGGAGCCGTGACCGTCAGAAGCCGTCAGAAAATCGGCTTCCGGTCGAGTATATCGCCCTCTCGACCCCCGGAAGTAGGCGGACTGGAATCAGGCGGACTGGATCAGGAAGGGGCGCGGAGAGTTCACAGCGAAACATGGAAGATCCAAAACGCGATTGGCCCCAAGCCTTCCGGAAGGCCTCCTGTGGGGCGGCCAATCGCGTTTCTGGTGATCACTTACTGCGTTTTTTTTTACGCGGCTGCGGTCCGGTGCAGGCGGATCCATTGCATGACGTTGTAGGTCAGAGAAGCCCACAGCGCCTCAGTCCCTGCTTTCAGCAGCCCTCGTAAGCGGAACTTCCTGAGTTTGAACTTCTCCTTGATCCAGGCGTTGGGAAACTCAGCGATTGGTCCGCGCTTCTTGTAAATCTGCTGGGCTTCCTCGGTATCCATCTTCCGCCGGAACGCCGCCACCGCTGCCAGCTCACTCTTCAATATCGATACCGTTCGTCCCTTCGCCGGGTTCTTCGGACAGCACTTCTGGCGATGCTCGCACGCCGCGCAGTCGCTGCCCGAGGCCTGATACTGAGCATACTTATTGCCGCTCTTCGTGCTCTGCCGCACATACGGCAACCGCTTGCCAGCCGGACACTCCAACGATTTGCTCTCGGGAAGAATCTTGAAAAAGTTCGATCCGAACTGCGCATCGATTCCGGAAGCTTTCAACGCCGACGCCTGCCGTTCGCTCTGGCTCGCCATCGACCCCACAAAGTCGATCCTTCGCTCTTCCATCTCCACGATCGTGCCGCGATTGGTGTAGCCTCCATCGGCCACCACTTGCGCCGGTTGGCGTTCCAGGTTCTCCACCACCACATCCATGGCGTCGCCCAGCGACCCGCTATCGCTGCTGCATTGCGTCACGTGCATTCCCACAATGACCGTGTTCTTGGCGTCCGTGCTGATCTGCACGTTGTAGCTCGGCGCGAAGGCGTTGTCACCGTGCTTCATCCGCCGCGCCTCCGGCTCGGTGAGACTGACTCGCAGCTTGGCTTTCTCCGCTTCATCCTTGGCGGCGGCCTGCATCTTCTCCAACTCCTCCGCCGCCCGCGCCAGCCGCTCCACCCGCTCGCGCGCCGCCCGTTCCCGCGCCGCCTGTCTGCGCTTGCTTCCCGCTTCATCCTCGGAATGGCCGAATTCAGCGACCAGTTGCCGGGCCTTTTCTAATCGCTCTGCCAAGCTTGCCTGCCGCCGGAACGAATCCGCTCCCGCCTGTGCCCGGATCTTGGTGCCGTCGTGCATCACTTGCTCCAGGTCCACCAATCCTTCATCTTCCATCAATGCCAGTAGTTGCACGAACAACCCGTCCAGCGCCTCTTTGTGGTTCCTCCGAAACTCGCTCAGCCGGTCGTGATTCACCTCTCCCAGACCCGACAACCACATCAGCCCAGGCTCATATTCCATCTGCCGGGCAATCGCGCGGGAGGAACTCTCGCCTTTGCTGTAGGCATACAACCAGATACTCAACAACAATCGAGGATCCCACCCACGCCGTCCCGCCAAGCCCTGCGCCGACACGATCGGCTCATAGAACTTCCCCAGGTCCAACTTCTCCGTCAGCCCCCAGATCGCCCGAGCCGGATGATCCAGCCCGATCAACTGATCCACGTCCAACGCCACCCACCGCGCTTGCGACCGGTCGATCGGCTTCACCTTGGCCGCCCGTTGCCGCTCGGCTGCCGTCAGCCTGGGCGGAGAAGAACACGCCCCGACCGCAGCGGCAACCGGCTCGGGCCCGAACAGCGTTTCTCGCGTCTGCATACAATATAAGACCGTACCGATGTCTTCCCTGTTACCCAAAACATTTCCCTATCAAAATGTTTTTTAGCTTTTCCACAAATTTCCTGACAGCTTCTCAGGGAGCGGTTTTTGGCCTTTTTCAGCACCGTCTGAAGTCCGGGCCACGATGGCTACAGAATGTCGGCAGACCAATTCTCGAGGATCGACTTGACCTTCTGGCAGAACTGATCAGCCAGAGCGCCGTCGATGAGACGGTGGTCGAAGGTGAGTGCCAGATGGGCCTGGGAGCGAATGGCGATGGCATCGCCTTCCACCACAGCTGGAATCTTCTCAACCGCGCCGATGCCCAGTATGGCCACCTGCGGCTGATTGATTACGGGCGTCGCGAAGATGCTTCCAAAGCTGCCGAAGTTGGTGATGGAGAAGGTGCCGCCCTGGACTTCGTCGGGTTTCAACTGACGCGAACGAGCACGCGTGGCCAGATCGACGATGGCGCGCTGCAGACCGGTAACATTCTTTTCGTCGGCGTTCCGGATGACGGGGACAATCAGGCCGCCTTCCAGCGCGACGGCGATGCCGATGTTGATGTCGCGGAAGTAGACGATGTTCTTGCCGTCGATGGCGGCGTTGAAGATGGGGAAGGCACGAAGTGCTTCGGCCGTCGCAGCGGTGACGAAGGGCAGGAACGTGAGGGAGAAACCATTCCGCTCCTGAAACTCCTTCTTGGCCTTGTCGCGCAGCTTCGCCACCTTCGTGATGTCGATGCGATGGACGGTGGTGACGTGCGCGGATGTGCGCTTACTGTTCACCATGTGCTCAGCGATTTTCTGACGCATCGTGCTCATCGGCTCGACACGCGTTTTGGCGCTTTCGGCCAGCGGGAGCGGAGCAGTAGGAGCTGGAGCAGACGCCGCCGGTGCGGGGGCAACAGGGGGCGCTGCGGTTGCCGCACTATACGTTCTTGCGGCTTGGGCGGTGATGAACGCCTCCACGTCCTGTTTGCTGATACGGCCACCGGCGCCGGTACCCTTCACGTTTGCCAGATCGATGTTGTACTCTCGCGCCATTTTGCGGACCAGCGGAGACAACGGACCGAGGTCGTCTTCCTGAGTCGACCCGGCCGGGGGCGGAGCCGGAGGTGGAGGAGCCGCGGCTACTGCCGGTGAGGGTTGTGCCGCAGGTGCTGGAGGAGCCGCAGCGGGAGCAGGCGGTGCAGTAGCGGCAGGCTGGGCAGCGGGGGCCGAGGCAGCCGCGCCGATCCGGCCAACGACCGTGTTGATGCCGACCGTGGTGCCCTCCGCCACGAAGATTTCGGTGAGAACGCCGGCCTCGGGCGCCGGGATTTCGGTATCTACTTTGTCGGTTGAGATTTCAAAGAGCGGCTCATCGCGTTCAACCTTCTCGCCCACCTTTTTCAGCCATCGGGTCAAGGTGCCTTCCACGATGCTCTCGCCCATTTGGGGCATCACAACGTCTGCCATTTCTTTTCTCCTTCGGATCGATCCCTATACTTCCTGATGCGACATCACCAGTTCGTACTTAAACGTTTTCGCAAACGAGGCAGCGATGGCCTGCTGCACCTCGTCGCGGCCGGCCATGCAACCAAGGCTGCGCAGCGAACAAACCGGCTTGTCCAGACCGCAAGGCACAATGTAATGAAAGTAGCTTAAATCCGTATCTATATTCAGCGCAAAGCCATGCGATGTAATCCAGCGGCTAATGTGAATGCCGATAGCGGCGAGTTTCGCGCCACCGACCCAAACACCCTCGTGTCCCGGTTCCTGGTTGCCACGAGCCTCCACACCCAAAGTGGCTAATGCATCAACTAAGAGCTGCTCGATTGCCCGGAAATAAGCCCGAACATCGCGCCTCCATTCTCGCAAATCCAGGATCGGGTAGCCGACCAGTTGCCCGGGGCCATGATAGGTGGCGTCGCCACCCCGATCGGTCTCGACGAAGTGGATACCGGCACGCTCCAGGACGCGCGGGCTGGCCAATACATGTTGCTCTTTGGCATTACGGCCCATCGTGACGACGTGCGGGTGCTCCACGAAGATCAGGCGGTCGCAACCCTCGCCACGCTTCCGCTCTTCGACGAATTGCTGCTGGAGGCGAAACGCTTCGCGCCAATCGAGGCGTCCGAGATCCAGCACTTCACATTTCCGCATACCGTTCGGTGTCTCGGGGTGCACTAGATATTGATGGCCAAGCCGTTGACGGCGTTGAAGGCTTCTCCCACGGCCTCGTAAAGAGTCGGATGCGCGTGGATGGTGTTCATCAGAGTCTCGACCGTTGCCTCAGCCTCCATGGCCAGGACCGCCTCTGAGATCAATTCGAAGGCTTGTGGGCCGATGATGTGCACGCCGAGAATTTCGCCGAACCTCTCATCCGAGACCACTTTGACGAAGCCCTCGTGCATGCCGAGAATGGTCGCTTTGCTGTCGCCCACGAACGGGAACTTGCCGACCTTCACTTTGTAACCCTGGGCTCGGGCCTGCGCCTCTGTCAGACCGACGCTGCCAATTCCAGGTTCCGTGTAAGTGGCGCCTGGAATGCGATTCCGATTGATCGGCGGCCGGGGCTTGCCCGCGATGTTACCAACCGCGATCATTCCTTCGGCCGTGGCAACATGCGCAAGCTGCGGCGTTCCGGCTACGACGTCGCCGATGGCGTACACGCCGGGTTCCGCTGTACGCTGCTGGCCGTCTACCTTCACGAAGCCACGATCCAGTTCAACGCGGGTCTTCTCGAGGCCGAGGTTCTCTGAGTTGGGCTTGCGGCCGACGGCAACCAGCAGCTTCTCGAATTCCAGTTCCTCTTTGGTTCCGTTCGCGAGCGTCGCCGTCAGACTGACGCTGCCTGCGTTGCGGCGAACGCTCTCTACCTTCGCGCCGGTTTCCACGCGTATGCCCGTCTTCTTGAAGTACTTTTCGAGCTCCTTGGATACTTCCTCGTCTTCCACTGGAACCGCTCGCGGCAACATCTCCAGCACGGTGACTTTGGAACCGAAGCGGTTGAACATCGATGCAAATTCGACGCCTACCGCGCCCGCGCCGACGATCCCCAGCGTCTTGGGAACGGTCGTCAGGTTGAGGATTTCGATGTTCGTGAGAATCAGGTTCGGATCGGGCGCCAGCCCGGGCAGCATGCGCGCCTCGGAACCAGTAGCGAGGATGATGTTTTTCGTTTCGACGATCTGCTTGCCCTGCTCGCCTTCCACTTCAATGCGGCCGCCTCCCAGGAGGCGCGCATGGCCCTTGATGACGTCGACCTTGTTCTTCCTCATCAGGAAGTCGATGCCCTTGGAGTGCTTGGTGACAATCTTGTCCTTACGGCCAACCGCCGCGGAGTAATTCAGCTGAGGGTCTTTGCATTCAATCCCTTGCTCTTCCGAATGCTTGAAGTAATCCCAGACATCGGCCGTGTGGAGGAGGCTCTTGGTAGGAATACAGCCAACCAGCAAGCAGGTACCGCCGAGCCGGGGCTGCTTTTCAATCAGTGCGGTTTTGAGTCCGTATTGGCCGGCGCGCACCGCCGCTGAGTAGCCGCCGGGGCCGCTACCGATCACAACAACGTCATATGCCATTTCTTACCCAATGTAGCATTCAAGCGCCCGGCTGCCGCGCCAAGGTCCGCGACGCGTAAGCCCAACGGAGAAGGGCTTTTATGGGCTGGCAGAGGCGTGTCGTCGAATGCCGAAAGGAGCAGTTTTTGCACAAGCGCAAGCTTAGAGAATCTGGTCATAACGGCGTGCCAGCCTCGCCCAACGCCTAGGACCGGTATCAGGAGCTTCGCGAATGGAAGATGTCAGCAAGCCGACGTCTCACCCATGTGGTTTCCGTGGACGGCGTTTCACAGGAGGAATGCGTCAGCGCCCCTGCACGCGGCCCTCGCTCTCAACTGGACCAATGTACGAGTGGCGCGTGAGAACGAAGCGGCTGGCGTCTGCGGCGGACGCTGTGCGTACCGGGAACCAAGCGATTTCTAGTTCTCAACAGCACTGATTTAGAGGCATAATCAAGGTCGTGTACCGCTTTCTACTGCCGAAACGTCAGTCGTCCGCCAGTTCGCACGATAGAAGAGCGAAACACGATTGAATACCCATAGCCTGCCGCATCCGCCGCAGACGCCAGCCGCTTCCTTCTCACGGCTCAATCGAAACCGGCCCGGCCCCGGGACAACTTTTTTCACTGCGGCCGAATTCTACCGGGCCGCTTCCGATTGAGTTCTAACGTTATCCGACCAAAGCAGCCCACAACAACCAACCACTTCGACGACATGCCGATGTAACTGTTCTTAGGTCGCGAACCAGTCAGGAATTGAGCGAGCCCACATTGAAGGTTTGTGCTGGCAACAAATAATCCGCGCTTTCATCGTAGGGGAAATCGGTTTCGGTCGGAGGAGCCACGGTTTCTGAGTTGACGCTGTGAAGCTGGCTAGCGGTAGGATGAACTTCGCAGCTGCCACGCCAAGTGATCCGCCGATTAATGTTTCCCAAGCTCGTGCTGCCAAAACGGATATGGAAGTTTCTCCGTTCAGGGCCA
>JBAUOG010000807.1:0-16307 GCA_049579625.1 Bryobacteraceae bacterium | reverse complement strand
AGCCGCCCTTCTTCGCACCGTTATCCATGATGGCTACTCGCGGCGCAAGCGCCTTCACTAAGACCGGATTGCTGCTCTGATTGAATCCGTGGTGGGTGACGATCAACACATCCACCGGGCCGAGTTTGGCGTTAGGGCAAGCGAGTAGGGCTTCCTTGTTCCATGTCAGGTCGCCGAGGTCGACCGTTCTGAACTTGCCAAAGGTGAAGTAGGTACCCACTGAGCGGGCATTCTCGGTGGTGTCAACCGGGCGCTGCTCGGCCGAACTGCAATAGCTGTTTGAGGCGCCGGCGCCCGGCAGCGGTTGCGCGATCACCTCACCGTTGCTGCTGACGATGGTCGCTTCCAGGCCCTTGATCGGGATGGTGTCACCCGGCTTCACGGTGAGGCGCTTGGCGGTGGCGAGGCCTTTTTGGTAACCGGCCCAAAGCCTCTCTGCGCCTTTGCCCGTTTCCGTGTCCGCGCCGTGATCGATGAACGTGCCCACCGGAATCTTGTCGACAAGCTGCGGAACGCCGCCGACGTGATCATCGTGGAAGTGAGTAATGACAACGTAGTCAATCTTTTTGATCTTGGCTAACTTCGCGGCTGCGGCAATACGGTTGGCGTCGCGGTAGGCGTTGCCGGGCCAACCCGTGTCGATCAGCAACGACTGTCCGGCGGGCGTAACGAAGAGTGTCGCCTGACCACCTTCCACGTCAACGAAGTAGATCTGAAGAGATTTGGGGGCCGCGGAAAGCACGGAAGCCAGGAACAAGAAAACACTGAAGCGGAACGAGGCACGCATGCGAAGAATGTATCATCCTCGGGGTGAACGAAACCTTGATCGACCGGGATCAGTTCACTTCCGCCGATGAAAGTCGGCGCAGCCCACTTCGGTGGCGGCGCCTTGCTCGCGTTCGCGATCGAGGCTAGTTGGTCGGGAACGTAAACGTATACGAACCGAGCGTCCAGTCCGCCAATCCTGGCGCGGCGCCAGAGTTCAGAAACATCAGCGAAGTGCTGGGCTGCAGCGTTACTGGATCCGCTTTGTAAATATAGATCGGGCTCTGATACACGTACCCGTTCTGGCCAAAGTAGGCCTGGGCATAACTTAAGTAGGCGGCCGACGGATCGGTAGCAACCGGTCCGAGGAGAAGTTCCATGCCGGGGCTGGGCGGATCGGCCGAACCCTCCAGTTCGAATTTCGGCCCGGGTGAAGTGGAGTACACAACCTGGTAGCTGAAGATCGAGCCGTAAAACGGCTCAAAAACTACCGGGCTGCAGCAGGAGGTCTGTACCTGGTTTGCAACCTGGAGGTATAGATGTGGACCAAAGCCAAGCAGTGTGGATGCCGGCTTGACCAGGTTGGGGTCATAGAAGGTATTGGACGCGATGTCGTAGCTGTATAGCACGTAAGCCCCGGTGTCGAAGGGGTTTGCCGTGTCCCGGCTCACCAACTGCAGAACCAGCGCTCCGGATAAGCCCGATTGCACCACCGTAATATTCTCGAACGCAGTCTGCGGCGCCGTCCCGCTCCCCGCGTAGGTTGGGCCGGCTATCGGTGTTTCAAAGGCCAAACTCGCGTTCACCACGACGATCAAATTGGCATCGGGTGTTTTGGACGTAGGCGCTTCGGGAATGTAGGTCTTCAGGTTGTAGGGACTGAAGACCAAACCCGGGCCAAGCGCGCATTGGCACGAGAGCGTCTTCACAAGCGCCCCTGCTGTCGGATCAACGATAGAGACAAGGCCACTGGAATCGGTCGCAAGGATCAAGTTCTTCGCTGTGGCGTCCTGGATCCAAGTGAAATGCTCAGCCGGCACCGGGCCGCCATTGAATGACTTGCTCAGGTTGATACTGCCCGTGATGGATGAGGTGAGCGGGTCAGCGATGTAGTAGTTCCCATCCGTCCCCAACACATAGATGCCGTTGCCGTCCGGACTAGCGTGCATGTCGAGGGCCCAAGCCCCGGCTGGCAAGAAAATTTGCGTGATGGGCTGCCCACTGGAGGAGTTGAAAACGGATACCACGTCTTTTCCATCGTTCGCTGCGAGATAGCGAGTCAAAGCTGATTGCACATCCACCGTTGTGATGGCCAATGTGTTGGCCGGTGATGTCGCATTGCCCGCGGAAGCGTTCTGCAGATAAAACTGCATGCCGTCCGTGACCCAGTCGCCGGTCATATAGAAACCGTTGCCGCCTGCCGCGGCAAACAGGGGTCCGTCAGCGGTACCAACGTGAACCTCAACGTTCGCTGTGCCAGGTGCGTTCCAGTAAAGTGATGCGGTACTTGCGCCTGTGTTTGTAGGATCTGGCGCAATGCCCGGTGTGGCGCCGAACACGACGCCCGGTGTGCCGGGAAAACTCGGAATGACTGTCGCCACTGCCGTGGCTAGTGTGTGTTGATACGTTAGCGGATTGCCGCCCGAAACGTCCTGCAGATAGAAACGCATTCCGTTCGTGACCCAAGGGCCGGTGTTGACGGTTCCCTCCGCTTCGGTCAATCGTGCTAGAAGCGTTCCCGTTGGCGTGTTCAAATGGATCTCAACCTCGCTCGCGCCGGTTACGGAGTAGGTGAGTTGCTGGCCATTGTTCGACGAAATCAGGATGTTCGTTCCAGCCGGGAGTCCGGGCAGTCCAGCCTGCGCCGTATAAGTTGTCAACGTTGTTCCGGGTTCACCAGCGCTCACATCCTGCAAGAAGAACTGCATCCCATCAGTCACCCACAAGCCGGTCTCTGCAGATCCGGTTGGGCCGCCTGCAGCAAAGATGGGACCGGTGGCCGAATTGACACGGACCTCGGTGTTACTGGCGGCCGGAGCAGACCACGTGAGGGTGATCTGTCCCAAACCGTTCGCATCGACAGTGAAAGGGTTGGGAGAGCCTGTGAGCGTAGCCTGACCAAAAGCCAAACTACAAAGAACAGGAATAGAAAGGACGGCGAGGAGGAGGCGCAACTTCATAAGGTATTCTCCAAAATGCTACCGGGAAACAGAAGCATACCAGAAACGCCCTAGTTTTGCTTCACCTCGGCATATTAGACAGACACCTCTATACTTCTGACCGTTGAATTCCGCTCTCACGTCATTACGAAAGACCGCCAATTGGCTTTTGGGGCAAGGGGAGGAAGATCTCACAAGACGAGACGATCGCTCTGGAAGCGGAGCCATTCTTAGCGAGGCTGAGACGCCGAGACACCGTGCCACTGAATCTTGAAATCACGTCTTGTGATTTCAAGATGGCCGCGGCGTGGAAACCACTTTTGCAGGTCTGCCTGAATCCGCCGGTACTGCTCTTCGCGGGTTGGTTCTACCGCTGCCTGCTGGCTTGGGACGGTCGCCGTCGCATATCGTTCCACAACGTTCTGAGCGTGTGCCTGGGCGATCGTTTGATCGACGAGTATCGAGGGGTTGGGGAGGGCTGCCGCCATGGCAGGTGCAGATACGAGCAGAGAGGCGATTATGAGTTTCATAGGTGTTGTCCTCGGCGCCCGTTTTGACGCCGTCTAACCAAACCATCGGCGAAATGGAACGAGCACTTTAGTCCCATCGCCGCAGGTGGTCTACGGTGAAACCCAACGCTGCCCCTCTTCTCTGGCCCTGGTCAGAGCCTATTCGGAATGATCCGAGTGCTTAAACTCCGAAGTCCGCGTTCTTCGGGCGAGATGACTACCAGTATTTGGGCACCTTTTGGATAGACGTTCTCAAGAGATGGAACACTTCAGGAAGAGGACCGCTTACACGTGCCCAAGCTGCCGCTCGTCACAAACCCAGAGCTCCAGGTGGCGCTGGTATGAACTCCTGTTGTGGCTGTTTTCGGCCCGGCCTATTCGTTGCCTGGTCTGCTATCGCCGCCACATTGCCTGGAGTTGGTCACGCGTAGTGCGAGGGTCCGCGCCCCCTTCGCGCGCCTTGGCAGCCAGCCGCAGCCGATAGCGATTCCCGGTTCCGGGAAGCTGGCGCGCGCAGTTTAGCTCGCGACGGGGACGCCCTGCGAATTGGAGTTCCTGGCCACCGGAGGCGGCAGCAAGAGAGGGTCGTTGGGCATGGCGATCCAGCAAATGACATAGAAGATGAATCCCGCCGAGGGCGGACACAAGGCTAGCGCGACCACCAGGATGCGCACCAGCGTCACGTCGATACCAAGATAACGGGCTAACCCGGCGCACACACCGGCGATTTTGCGATCGTCTCGGGGCCGGCCGAGTCTCCGAATCGGCTCGCAGGCTTGGGGCGCGGTGGCCGTACGGGTCCCGCATTGGTTGCAATATCGATGGGATTCAGGAAGTTCAATGCCGCAAGAAGTGCAATACATAAATCGGACTGACTGCCTCCACTTCTTCAATGATTACGCAACTCGGCGGCTGAAAGTTCAGTCGGTCTGAATCTGTTTACCTTCAAAGGTTTAGTTAGCGGGCAGAAACCTCGACTTGTCCGCGTTTCGCCTGCCGCGCAATCCGCAGTGCGGCCTCTTTCGCCAGCCGCACGCAGTCGGGAATGCCGACGCCATCGTAGGCATTCCCCACCAGTTGCAATCCTGGACCATCCCGCAACTGCTCCTCGATCCGGTGCCATCTTGCCTCGTGCCCGACGATGTATTGCGGCATCGAGTGCGGCCAGCGGTTCACCGTGAAGAACTCCACCGGTGCCGTGATCGCCATCAGGCTTGTCAACTCGCTGCGCACAATGTCAATCAATTCCTGGTCCGGCGCCAGCATCAGCTCGTCGGCATCGCGATCCACCAGAAACGATCGGAGCACGGCGTATTCGGGCGCAATTCGCGTCGGGAACTTGGTGTTGACCCAGGTACAGGCCGCCAGCGTCTTACGCTCCCGGTTTGGAACCAGGAATCCAAATCCGTTCAGCGCATGCCCGACGGCCTCGCGTGGGAACCCCGTCATCACCGTGATCGCCGACGAATAAGGAATCGCATGCAGCTCATCGGCAAGCGGCGCACTGGCGCGATTCACGAGCGCTGCCGCGCGGTGAGCCGGACAGGCGATCACGACTTGTGCGGCCTCTTCGAACGAGTCGCCCACACGCACCCGCCATTGTCCACGCGCGACTGGTTCCAGGCTATCCGCTTGCCCATGGACAATCCGCACTTGTTGCGCTTCCAGCACACCCGATAACGTGTCCACCAGCGTCTGCATGCCTTGGCGGAACGATCGGAACAGGCTGCCCGGTGGATTCTGCTTCTTCGCTTCCCGGCGCTCGCGCCTGACGCCACGGATCAAGCTTCCGTATTCCTGTTCGTAGCCCACGAATCGCGGCAGCACGCTACGGGCACTCAACTTGCCTGCTTGCCCTCCATACACGCCGGAAAGCAGAGGTTCTGTGACGTACTCCAGCATCGTCTCGTCAAAGTGGTCTTTCACGAACTCCGCGATGGTGACGTCTTCGTGGCGTGTCCGCGGCCTCTGAAAGTATTCTGAAAGAAATCCCAGTTTGGTGCCGCCCTTGAAGAGGCGGCTTTTCAGCGCCGATCCCCATTCTCCCGGAACCATCATCACCATGCCGTGTGGCAAAGGCGTCAGTTGCCCGTCCTTCACCACGAAGATGCGGCGCGCCGCGTCGTTCGAGCCAATAATCTGTTCGGCCAGCCCCGGGATCGACTGCGCCAGATCCGCCACTGCTGGTTTGTTCGCGATCCAGCTGTCCGGACCCATCTCCAGCCGGCAGCCGGTTACAGTCTCCGTGCCGATCAGGCCGCCCAGCCGCTTCGAGCCTTCAATGATGGCCGCCGACAGTCCCTGTTGCCGCACGTAGTAGGCGGTCGCTAGCCCCGAAATCCCGCCGCCGACAATCAGGACGTCGGACAAAGGCTCAGACTCCCTGCTGCGGCCGGAACTCGCGCACCATTTGCACCACGGCCTTCACATGCTCCACCGGCGTCTCAGGTAGCAAACCGTGCCCCAGGTTCACGATGTGGCCGGGCCTAGCCCCGGTTCGTCGCAGCAGGTTTGTAACCTTCTGCTTCAGCTCAGGCAAAGGGGCAAACAACGCCACCGGATCCAGGTTGCCCTGGATGCCTGACCGGTATCCGATCTCCAGCCACGCTGCATCGATATTCATCCGCCAATCGACGCCAATCACATCCCCACCCGCCGCGTGCAACTCGCGAATAAACCCGCTGACTCCAGTGCCGAAGTGAATCACGGGCACGCTGCCGCCGCGAATGCGCTCGATCAGGGCGCGGGAATATGGTTGTACATAGCGCACGTAGTCTTCCGGCCCCAGCGCTCCCACCCAGCTGTCGAATACTTGAATAGCCTTGGCGCCTGCCGTGATCTGGATGTGCGCAAAGTCGCCCAGCACGTCCACCAACTTGCCCATCAAGCGGCGCCACATGGTCTCGTCGCCGTACATGAGTTTCTTGGTCTTGAGGAACGTCTTCGAAGGGCCGCCTTCAATCATGTAGCTGGCCAGAGTAAACGGCGCGCCCACAAACCCCACCACCGGCACGCGTCCGGCGAGCGCCCGCGTCACCCGTTGAATCGATTCGCCGACGTACCCCAAATCGTCCGTGCGGTCCGTCGACAGGCTGTCGATATCGCGTGGCTCCGTCACCGGGTTGTCGATGGATGGTCCCTCGCCTGCCACGAATTCCAGCCGCAGCCCCATCGGCTCTACCGGCAACAACAGATCGGCAAAAATGATGGCGGCATCCACGTCCAGGATTTCCACCGGCTGGATGGTTACCTCGGCTGCCAGTTCGGGCTTCTTGCAGATCTCGAGAATGCTGTTTTTGGCCCGCACGTCGCGATACGACTTCAGGTACCGGCCGGCCTGTCGCATGAACCATACCGGACGCACGTCGGTGGAGCGGCGCCGGCACGCATCCAGAAAACGAGAGTTTATTGAAGCCACGTGCACGCCACCCCTGGTTTGTCTTCGCAATAGAGCACTCGGAAATCCTTCGGCTTGTGCTCTTCTGTCCAGGCCCGGCCCAAGATGTAATACGGCTTGGCCCAGACTTCGCTATCCAGGGTTTTTGGCGAAACAATCGAGACCGACAGCGTCCCCTCGGCTGGATACCCCGTCTGCGGATTCATGATGTGACTATACAACTTGCCCTCCGCACGGAAGAATTTCTCATAGTTTCCCGATGTCGAGACAGAATCGTCTTTCAAATACACCTCAGCCGCTGTCTTCTTTTCGTCTTTCGGATCGCGAATCCGAATGTACCAGCCCCGCGGATCAGTGGGCGGCGCGCCGATTCCGTAAATGCTGCTTCCCCCGCCCGACACCAGCGCCGACGTGACCCCATTCGCGCGAAGTATAGCAACCATCTTATCCACGGCATAGCCTTTTCCCACCCCGCCGGGGTCTAGACTCATTCCGGGCTTGAGAAAACGGACCGTTCGCTTAGCCGCGTCCAATTCAACGTTTTGGTAACCGATGTGGTCCAGCGCCTCCCGGATCTCCGCCCGGTGCGGCAAATGCCCGCTACCTTTATAGAACCCCCACACCTTCATCAGCGGACCCACCGTAATGTCGAACGATCCTTCGCCCTTCCGGCTGTACTCGGCGCAGGCAGCCAGCAGATCGAAGAACTCCTGCGACACCGCCACGGGGTGCTCGGCCGCTTCGGCGTTGACTCGGCTCATCTCGCTGTCCGGGATGTAGTTGGAAAGCATCTGGTCCAGCCGCTTCACTTCGTCGAAGGCCTGCTCGGACGCGGATTGCATCTGGCCCACGTCCGTACCGTACATATCGACGGTGAACGTCGTGCCCATGGCGTTGACGCTGCGTTCGACCTTCTTTAGTTCCGGCTTGGGCTGGGCGGCAGCCAGTAAAACGACCAGACAGCTGAGGACAAGGGATGCCAGCCGTCGTGGCGCGCTCTCCGTCCCGGAGCAGGGCTTCAGCCTGCTGAGCCGAGATTCATCTCGGCTTTGGTTTCCATTCTGATTCGGAGCGACTGATGAGGTTTTCACACAAACTCGTTAGGGAGCAGGTTCTTGCCCTCTTCAGCAGCAGGCTTCCATCGTTTTGTTCGGCGGAGTTCGATCACTCGGAAACCGGGTATCCTTGCGACGCCTAATCGCCAGTCGCGTTCCGGGGCCGCCCGCGACGTACCCGCTTCATCAACTGGTCCACCCGATCGCCCAGCGCTGGCGAAACATCCGCCTCAAAGTGAAGTTCGGGAACCCGGAACAGGTTCAGCCGCTCCGCCAGTTGGCGTCGCAGAAAATGCTTGGCGCCATCCAGGGCCTTGATCGTTTCCACCTGCTCGGCCTTCTCGTCGCTCATATGCAGGCGGACTTGGGCATGCCGCATATCCGGCGAAACCAGCACCTCGGTGACCGTCGTATCGCCGATCCGCGGATCGGAGAGTTCGTAGGCAATCATCTCGCCCAGTTCCTCTCGAAGGGTTTCCGAAACACGCTGTGCGCGGTGTGAATCCATTTCGGACCTCCAACCCTCCAGTGTAGAGAGTCGCAACCGGAGGGTTCAACGAAAAATGAGGTTCAACACGGTCGGAATTTACGTTCTGCCAATGCGCAGGAAATCCCTCGGGTTGACAATTCCGATGCCCTCGAAGCCCTTCAGCCGCAGGAGACATTAATTAAACGCCGCTCGAAGCTCCAGCCGTAAGTGCCCCGAGCCCCGACCTGCTCGACGTCGATTCAACTCACCAGGCGTTCACTTGTGAACACCACCATGACGAACACGAACGCCTCAGATCCTCCAAGCCACGCGTTCTCTTGAGAAATCAGCGGCTTAGGTCATCTCAAGGTTTGGTCCCTGGAGTGCCAGTGCTGATCCATGTCGGTTCATCCCCCGAGGAACGCATCATGCATACATTGATACAGGATCTGCGCTACTGCATCCGCCAACTGGTGAAGACTCCCGGCTTCACCCTCACCGCCATCCTCTCCCTGACTTTGGGCATCGGCGCCACCACTTCTGTCTTTAGCGTGGTCTACGCGGTCCTCATGAACCCCTACCCCTATGCGGCGTCGGACCGCATGGTTCACATGCGTCTGCTCGACCCGGCGGGACATCAGAGCGGCTTCGGTCTCACCGGGGGGCAGTGGCAGGAGCTCAAGAAATCGCCTGTCGTCGAAGACGCCTTTGCCTCCGATGGTTGGAGCCTTACCGTCACGGGCCGCGATTTGCCGGAAGATGTCAACGGCACGTACTTCACGTCCAACACCTTCAACTTCATGGGTGTGCCCCCCGCATTGGGAAGAGGTCTGATCCCATCCGACGCTATCGACGGTCAAGACCCTCAGCCGGTGGTGGTGCTCGGCTACAAGTTCTGGCAGCGCCACTTCGGGTCCGATCCCGGCGTGGTCGGCCAAACCATTCAGCTGGTCCGCAAAACCTACTCGATCGTCGGCGTGGCAGGCCCACGCTTTGCCTGGGAGGACGCAGACGTCTACCTTCCGTTGAAAGTCACTCAGGATCAGGCCCGTTCCTACTATGTCGGCGTTCGCCTGAAGCCGGGGGTGTCGCACGAAGCTGCCAACGCTGCGCTCCAACCTTTACTGGAGCAATTCGCCAAGGACACGCCAAAGCACTTTCCCAAGAGTCATTTCAAATTGCACGTGGTCGGCCTGAATGAAGATTTCGTCAAGCAACTGGGCGGCACGCTCTCTTTGCTCTTTAGCGCTGTGGCCTTCCTGTTGTTGATCGGATGCGGCAACGTCTCAATTCTTTTATTGGCCCGAGGAACCGCCAGGCAGCACGAGTTTGCCGTACGCGCGGCCATCGGCGCGGACCGGCGCCGCCTCATTCGCCAGATGCTGACAGAAGCGTTGCTGCTCTCCGTCACGGGGGCCCTCTTCGGGGTGCTGCTGGCCTACCGCGCCATCAGTGTGATTGTCGCCTTGCTGCCGAAATACTCATTCCCGCATGAAGCGGCCATTGAACTGAACCTCCCAGTGCTGATCTTCAGCGTGACGCTGGCCATCGTTACCGGCGTCTTCTTCGGCCTCTTCCCCGCATTGCAGCTCTCTCGCCCTGACGTCGGCCAGGTAATGCAGTCCAGCACGCGCCGCGTCTCGGGCGGTTCCCGGGGCCGCACCATGAACAGGTTCCTTATCGCCGGCCAGATCGCTCTAACCCTGGTGATGCTGGCGGGCGCCGGAGCGGCCATGCAAGGCTTCCTCCGCCTCATCCACACTCCACTGGGCTACGACCCCCACAACGTGATGTCTGTCGGCATTCCTGTCCACGATGGCTCGTACCCAACCTGGGAAGCGCGCTCGGCGTATTTCGAGCAGATCCGCAACCGCGTCGCCACAGTCCCCGGCGTTAATTTCGCCGCCATTTCCACCAACGCCACGCCGCCCTCCAATGGCTGGAACACAGGCATTGAGATTCTCGGGAAGCCACCGCAAGACTCGCAAAAAGTCCGGGTCAACTTCGTAAGCCCCGGGTATTTTCCAATCCTGCGCATCCCACTCGCACAGGGCCGCATCTGGGACGAACGAGAGAATCACAACGCGGCACATGTTGCTGTCATCAACGAAACCATGGCGCGTCTTTACTTCCCCAAAGGCGACGCACTGGGCCACTCTCTGAAGATCCCCGAGATGAAGAATGAACCGCCCTTCGTTGTCGGTTCCCCGGGAACCGACCCATGGTTGCAAATCGTCGGCATCGTGACCGACAAGCGCAACGATGGACTGCGGAAGCCCATCCTCCCCGAGCTTTTCATCCCTTACACGCTGTCCATGCGCATGTGGACCCAGATCCTGGTACGCTCCGAGGGTTCTCCCCTGACACTGCTGCACGCCATCGGTCTGCAGGTTAATTCCCTCGATCATGATCAGCAGATCTCCGGTCAGGTTGATGACCTGGAGCACTGGATTCAGGGTCAGCAGGAGTGGGAGCAGGAACACTTGGTGGCCTGGCTCTTTGGGGCGTTCGCCGTGCTCGCGCTAGCACTCGCGGCCACCGGCCTCTACAGCGTTGTTTCGTTCTCCGTGGAGCAACGTACCAACGAGTTCGGCATACGGATGGCACTGGGTGCGCAGCGCGCGGACGTATTGCGGATCGTCTTCGCCTCGATGGCAGTGAGTGTCGGCGGCGGCCTGCTGGCTGGAGTTCTGCTCACCTTAGCTCTCAGCAACACGCTGGCACGTTGGGCGGAAGGCAGCTCGCGAGACGCGTTCGTGCTGTTAGGTGCGACAGTGGTGCTGAGCGCAGTGGCGGCAGTTGCTTGCGCCGGCCCTGCGCGCCGCGCCTCGGGAACGGATCCGATGACGGCACTACGGTACGAGTAGACCAAAGCCCGACGCGTGCGCCCGGTTATGTTGACCGGTCTGGGTGAACCGCGCGTGCCGGTGTCGGTGTGAAAAGTTCAGCACAGAACCGCGCGCGTCAGCAAGCGGATAACACGACAAAGCCGACCGGGACAGGCGCCTCTGTCCCAAGGCGATCCCGACACTCGCTATCGTCAATCCTAGCCCCATCGCCGCGTGGACAGAGCGAGCCTGTCCCAAGATGCAGTAGAGTCGACTGGCACTCATCACTCTGTCGTGGTGTTTTGTCCGAACTCGCCAGCGAGCAGATCTAAGTTCGCAGTTTACTTCTTGGCGAGCACCACGGCGGCGTGCTCCGCACCGGCGGCCTTACCGAAGAAGTCCCGCACGGCGGCGTACTGTTCCGCCGGTACCGTTGTTGCCTGCACCGACAACGAGCGATGGAAAATCAGGTAGCCATCCTTCACTTTGTAATCCGATTCGAAAACAGCCCATGGCTGTTCTAACTTCACCGGATCGGGCATCTCGTCCACCTCAAACCCCGCAGGCAGTGTCACGCGAACCGTTTCGCTGAAGGATTGCGAATTGAGCACCACCGGATACTTGCGTGTCGATTCGCCGAAAGCGTATTGCCCACCTCGACTAACCATGCCAGCCCGAAACATCAACAGCCGGCCTTGCATGAGTTGCGCGGCTTGTACGCTTGTGAACTCAATCGAGCGTTCAGTTTCGGCGGCCGTCGGAGAGTCTGGAACTTTCACGCTCGCGATGACCGGCGCGGGCACCGTTTGACTCAGCCAGCGCTCGACAAACTTAAGGTACTCGGGCGCCGATGCGCGCGAGTAGCGCCGCCGGATACTCGCCGCTACCGTGCCTTTAGCCTCCTCGACAAACTTGACCTTCACTGATCCATCCGCGTTCAGCACGATTTCCGTGTTTCGTGCAAGATGATTTGTCTCGGGTGTGGCCTGCGGTACCCGAACCAGCGCGCCTTTTGTCCCGTCGATGATCAGGGCATATATGTCCTGTTCGTATTCTGGCAAGTAACCAACCGGAGTAACTTCATCGGTCGGATCAAAGAAGAGCAGCCGGCCGAAGCCGGGCTGATCGGAAACCGAAGTGCCCTTGGTCTCAGGGCCCACCGGGATCGCCACAATCATATGGTTGAACTGAAATGGCGAGGGCCACTCGGAGCGAGTGTAAGTCCGATCGCCCGAGTAAATCGCCACCAGCTTCGCGTCCATTCCAATCGCCTTGAGCATCGAACGCATCAAATTAGCTTTGTCTTTGCAATCGCCATACTGCCGCTCGAACACCTGCGATGCCGCATGCGGCTTGTAGCCTCCTCCGCGACCCACATTAGTTGAGATTTCGATGTAATGAATACCCTGGACGAAGCGGCCGATCGCCGAAATGCGGTCAAGCTCAGTCTTCGCGTTCGCGGTCAGGCTCTTTGCCTTCTCCTTTATCGCTTCCGACGGCGTGTCCTGGCCTTGCGTCATCTCATCTTGAAAACGAGAGACATCGGACCACTTCGCGAAGCCATGCACCGTTTCGCGCCCTCCTTGGCTTGGAAAGAAGGTCACCCCGAGCCGTGGCGCAATGCCAGAAACCCCCGGAGCCGCTTCTTCAGCTTTGATGAATGCCAGGTCTCTCATCTCCCAGGTCCAGGTGTTGCCGGTGACAACCGGCTTTTGTTGCGGGGTGTTGAACAGAACTCCATCAACCTCCCAGCCGGCGGGCAGCGACAAACTGAAGCGGCTGACGAGCGAAGGTAAACGGCTCTGGAAATCGAAATCGAACTGGCTGAATATCGATTTGTCCTCGGAAGTCGCCTCCCATGCGAACACAGTGCCGGGATCTGCCTCCGCGGAGCCGTCAATGACCCGTAGGCGATAGTCGTTATAGATTTCGTCTTCGCGCATTGCGACGTCGACGGTTTTATCCTTTCCGAACTTCTTCACCGCCCCGGAAGGCATAATCAGCCATGCCTTAATGTCTCTAACTTTCCCGGTGCCCGTCATGTAGGGTTCGGCTGCAATCGCTTCGGAGCGCCCTTCGCGGGAAAGCGCTCGATAGGCCATCCGGGTCACCAGCGTCCGACGCCCGTTGTCATCTACCGTCACTTGCGTCTCATTCAGCAGAACGACTCCCGGAACTTCGGCGGGATATGTAGGGACCTTCGCGGCCGCTGCGTCTCGTGCCCACTGGGGCGCGTCATCGGCGGCCTGCATCGCGACCGCCAAGGAGAGAAACACCGCGCAAAACAGGATTCGCTTCGCCATCCTACTTACTCGGCGCCGGAGCGGCAGGCGAACTCTGCTTCAAGGTCAATGTATGGTCGTCGTCGGCGTGAATCTGGTCGAATAGCGCTTTCAATGTCGGGTAGGCAGTCTTGGGTATCAGTAGGGCGTTATTTTGTAAGAACACCAGGTCACGAGAGAAGCCGATCGTTCGCTTCGCTGCCGTATAGGTAGCCTTCACCCGGAAGTGGCCGGCCTCGCCAAGTTCGAGAGGTGCCGGCATATCGGCGTGGTCAAGCTCGTATCCTTCGGGAAACTTGATCGTAATCTGGTCCGCCTCGCTCCAAGGATACGAGAATTGAATCGCATACTTCCTCTCGCTGGCCGTGTAGCGGGCAGGCACACCCTTCTGAAACACCGATGGGCACAGGAACAGTCGCTTTCCTGTTCTTTGTGCGTAATCGGGAATCCTTATATGGTAGCTCTCCGCGACGGCCTTCGATCCATCCGAACTGTTCCCATGGTGAACGTTCGTTACTTCGGCGTTTCCATACTGGCTCTTCAGGTCTTTCGTTAGATCGTCGCTAATCTGCTCTTCGGTTTCGTCGAGATATAGCTGCCGCTGTTCCACGCCGAAGTGTCCCCCATAGTCCACCGTCACGTCCCCCTCCAGCAGCCCATCTTCGGACAGGGTAAAGATACCCTTCCGGCTGAGCACGGACTTCGTGGCGGGGGTAACGGGAGTGCGCATCATGATCAGTTCCTTCGGATCGCTAATCAGGGCAAACGTCCCCTCTTCCTGCCATCGCAGCATTCCGTACGGGACCTGCCCGGACCCAGGATCCATCAGCCGCCATTTGCCGTCAATCTGAACCGCCACCTCGTCTGCCCGCATGAACCACGAGTTCGCCATGTCCGGCGTGAATGTGGCGAAGCTGCGATCGCTGGCCCGCGCCATGCGCGCTTCGAGGCCCGCGGAATTGGCCAGCGCAATGAACAACAGGTTAATGTCCACCCCTGTTCCCATCCCCTGCTTCAACGTGTCGGCGGTGGTCTTATTGGGTTTGAAACGATTTCTTTCTTCCGGCGTGATCGAGCTGTGGGCTCCGTTCACGTTTTTCATTCTGGTCTGGCAAAAGGTAAAAAGCTTTTCCGCCTTTTCCTCATCCGTGGTCGCGCCCTCGGTCAGTGCAGCGGCCTTTTCCTTGATCTCGCCGCTGATTTTGATCGAGAGCTTCGTGTCGCTGTAAATGCCCTTGCCTACTTCGCGCCAATACTTATCCGGACTTAGTTTATTGTCCTCGGAATAGTAAATAAGCAGCCAGCTCATCACATTTCGGCGGGCGGGCATATCCCCTTCTTCGTGGAAAGCCGGCATGTTCGACCAGGAGGCGACAAAATAGCCGTCGCGTTCCGGCTCAAATGGCTTCCTCTCGGCCTGATAACTGGCGTAGCGCATTGTGGGGACACCGAGGCCCTGCAGAGGGTGAATGTGATAACGAACCAGGCGAACCGGGATCTCGCGCTGAAGATCCAGCTCAACATAATTAGCCAACGTTTCTTCGTCCACGGCCCGCCAACCGTACTCGATCACCGCGCCCGGCTCGAGGCCGGGCAGCGCGAATGATCGCGCCCGATACGTGCGGCCGCGCGTCTTCGCAACCACCTGGTCGAAGACAGCGTCCTTCTTGAGCTCGATCACTTCGCCATTGGGCTTGGTGGTCCGGGCCATGACATCAGAGACGCTGGTTCCCTTGGAATAGGGGATTTCCACCTTGCTCATCATTTCAACGCCGCGTTGATCAAAGATCTTGATGCGAAGGTAATTGCGCGTGGTGGTGCGCGGGTAATTTGAGACGGCGGTATCGCTCACCCAGGTTTCCCAAAGGAGCACCTCGGCGTGGGCGTCTTTCTCGACGGAAGCTGTCTTCTCGGCTAACTCAGCGGAATCGACGGGAGGCCAAGTGGCGCCAAACACCTGAGATAGCGCGCCGATCGCGAGAAACGTTGCAATTCTGACACTCATATCTTTTGGCTGACCGCCTCTTTCCGGACGCTCGGCTCATTTAAGAAAGCGTAAGTATAGCAACCCGACCGCCATTGGCGCTGAAATCCCATCTCGTTCTCGGCCTGACGCAAAAACGAACCTGGCCCGCCTCACGCCCGCACAGTAACCGCGGGCGTAGATCCCCTCACCAGAGCAAGCAAGCGGGTGCTAAAGCGAGCCGCTACGGTCCACGCGCGCGGTTCAGCGCCGGAGTTCCGACACGGCTCGCCTATGCCTTAGCGGTGCGAGAAACAATGGGGACGTCGCCATTACCAGCCAATCTTGATCGTCGCGGATTGCTACCAACTGACACCGTCACTCGGCCGGGGGCGACAACACCGAGTCAACCGCACCGCCGCCATCACGCCGCCTCATAGTCACAGGGCACAAGGCCAACTGTGTCCACGCGGCGGCGCGGCAATCGTGCTGCCTTCGACCTCACCGCGCTATCATTAACCACCGAAAACCATGGCGGCTTCCACCGTCACACTTGACGACATCTCGTCGCGCCATCTCGCCGCACCCGTTCCCTACGCGGTTCTCGCGCCTCAGCAGAAGGACCCGCTGCCGCTTTGCATCCTGCTCATGGGTGGGGGCGGCACGCGTAATTCCCTGGTCGACCTACGACCAGTGTTGGACGCCTGGTGGGCCGAGAACGTCATCCCTCCGATGATCGTCGCGACGCCCAGCCCCGGCCTCGATTACTACCTGGAGGAACCCGCCGGCCCCATGCAGTGGGATTCTTTCCTCGCGGCCGAGTTTATCCCCCAGGTTCGTGCATCCTTCAACGCCAGCGACGTTACCGTCATTACTGGAA
>JBAUOG010000806.1:0-1853 GCA_049579625.1 Bryobacteraceae bacterium | reverse complement strand
GGTTCATCCAATATTTTGCTTGCGAAAGGATCCAGGCAGTTAATAAGTTCAAGTCCAATTGATCCCTGAAAAATAGGATCATCAAAAACTTCTTCAAGATCTACGTTTGGGATAGGAAACTTACTGTACCCCAGCTCAGCCACCGCAATAGTATTCCCAAATCCCTCAATACCTCTAATCAACCTCCTGAATTTCGCTAACCAGCGCTCGTCCCAGGGTTCCAAGGGAAGCAAAGAAGAGAAATTCGGTAATAATTTAAGTATCGCAATGAGATGCAAGCAAACAGTAATATAACACGTATCCCAGTTTGAATTGATAGAGCGACCTTTTAGAGCCACGATTTCGGATTCAGAAAAGACAGCACGACTAATAAGGCGACTTTCCTGTGATGTTTTTGCTGGGTGATATTGTCCAACTGCGCTGCCTAAGCCCCAATAACGTGGACTATAAAGTAATTCATGTAACGTCAACCCCGCTGCATCCCAGTAGGCTTCTTCGCTAGTTATGACACCATCAAGATCGAAAATGATTAGATCATTCAATGTTTTCTCTTTAGTCTTTTGTTCAATGTACGTACACTCGAAGACTCATCCTCAAAGCGATAAGTCAACGGTGTGATGTTAATATGTAGTGCTCCGACGCTACGCAATACCGCAACGATTTCTAAGAAATCACTAGCAGAACCTCCTACATTTGTCACACCAGAAATTGTATACCTGCATTGATTGATTGAATTCTCGCTTTCTGTATGTGAAGACTGAAATTCTAAACCCGAAACCAAACGATTCAAACGTTGGTTCTAGCGTGTGAAGTTGTCTTGCATTTCCTCCTGGGTCTTTGTTTGTAAATGAGCAGTGAGTATGGACCGATTTCGAGCCTGTTTGCGAGCCTCGATAAGCTCTAGCATGATTGATGCCAGATTTAGCGCTTGTTTGTTCTCTCTTAGAAGTCGTGTATTGCCTATCAAGCAAGCCTGTGAACGCAACACAATACCATCTTCTAATAGCTTCAAATGGTTTTCACGCAGTGTGGTTCCTGTCTCTGTGAGATCAACTATCAGATCCGCCGTATCGGTTAGTGGTGCAGCCTCTAATGCTCCGTGAGGAGAAATAATTTTGCAATGTGTAATACCGTGCAGGCGAAGAAATTGACCTGTCAGGATGGGATACTTCGTAGCAAGGCGCAGCCCTCGCTTTTTATGGGCTAAGTAATAGCCGGACAGGTGCCAGAGATCAGCACAGGTACTTATATCAATCCAATTCTCTGGGACAGCAACAACAAGTCGACAATTCCCATATCCCAGGTCTTGCTCAAGAATAATGATATCATCCTCATGATCATCTTCATCACTCTCTGTTTCAGCAGTTCCTCTATACTCTGCCAGAATATCATAACCAGTAATACCGAAAGTAGCATCACCATCTTGTACTAGTAATGGTATATCTGTGGCACGCTGAAAGACTACCTCCAAATCCGGCATACTGCTGACACTTGCGAGATACTGACGCGGATTATTGCGGTTGACTTTCATTCCGCACTCAGCGAGAAATGCCAGGGTTGCTGATTCCAGTGTACCTTTTCCAGGCAGCGCCAGGCGTATAACAGATGTTGAATTCATACAGGTTGTTCCTCACCTAAGATTTGATGAGCAAATGAATTTATGTCTACTACAAGTTCTTCTCCCGTTCCGAGATGATGCTGTGTAACCTTATTCCTCTGCTGTTCATCCTCTCCTACAAACAGTGCCCAGGGGATTTCTTTCTTTGTCGCTAGTTTCAATCCTGCACCTACACCATGCTCTGTCACATCAACCTCTACCCGTAAACCGACTTCTCGAGCAGCCTTTGCTACTC
>JBAUOG010000805.1:0-3165 GCA_049579625.1 Bryobacteraceae bacterium | reverse complement strand
ACCGTTATGCATCGGTGTACGCGGGCATTCGCAAGCAGCAGAACAACGACCTGGCCCTCATCGTGCCCGATTTACCGGCCAACGCCGCTGCACTTTTCACCCAGAACATGGTGAAGGCGGCGCCTGTAAGAATCGCTTTGAACAATCTAAAGTTGTCACGCGGCAAGGTGGCTGCGGTGCTGGTGAACGCAGGCAACGCGAACTGCTCCACTCGCACGGGCGATAAAGTGGCCCTCGCTTCGTGTAGAGCGGTTGGACGCGCGCTTCATGCGCGGACCGACCAGATTCTCCCGGCTTCCACTGGTGTGATCGGCGTGGAACTCGAATCTCAATTGTTGACGAATGCTGTGCCGGGTCTGGTCGAACAACTCTCACCGAATAAGTTTGAGGACGTGGCGAAAGCCATCATGACGACGGACACTCGCATGAAAGTCGCGTCCGAGGAGATCAGTTTCCGCGGGGGCGTAGTTCGCATTGCCGGCATGACGAAGGGCTCCGGCATGATTCACCCGAACATGGCGACGACCCTCGGTTTCGTGATGACCGACGCGGAGATCTCGCCTCGCGACCTGCGCCCGATGCTTCTCCGCGCCAATAAGAGAAGTTACAACTCGCTCACGGTGGACGGCGATATGTCCACAAACGACACCCTCGCCTTGCTGGCGAACGGCGCTTCGGGCGTGAGGCTAAGCGAGAAGGAGCGGCAGGTATTCGAGGAAGTATTGAGCTGGGTCCTGGAGAGTCTTGCGGAGCAGATTGCCGCCGACGGCGAAGGCGCGCGCAAGCTGATAATTGTTCGCGCGGTGGGATTCAAGACCGCGGAAGATGCCGGCAAAATCGCACGCGCAATCGCAAACTCGCCGCTGGTTAAGACGGCAATTGCTGGTAGTGATGCCAATTGGGGGCGCATCATCTGTGCCGCTGGATACTCGGGCGTGAGGTTCGACCCAGCTGACGTCGACATCTACCTGCAACGGCAGCTCGTCTGCAAAAAGGGGCTTGCCGCACCGTTTGACGAAGCCCAACTGAAAGCCAAGCTTGACGAAGCGGAAGTTCGCATCAAGGTCGTGCATCGCGGCAATAGAAAGGGCGAAGCCCGCATCTTCACGTGTGACCTGACCGAAGAGTACATCAAGATCAATGGCAGCTATCGAAGCTAGCAGCATTCATTCACGACGCCATTTCACGCGCGGCCTCTGTGGCGCGGCTCTCGGGTTGGCGGTAGCTCCTTCGCTGCGCGCTGATCGCGCCGTTGATGTGCTAAGGACTCTCAAACAAGTCGCTATCGCCCTTGACGACGGCAACGCGGCGGGCGCGCTCATCCCTTTCGACAAATCCATGGCCGGTTACAGCCAGCTGGAGGACTACATCGTTGCCCTAACCAATGAGGTCAGCGCCCATAGTGACATCGATCTCGTCGATGAGGCCGGCTCCGAGACCGAATCCAAGGCCGTTGTCCGCTGGATTCTGGATCTCCGCGACAAAGTCACAAACGAGGAGGTCGACCGCCGCGTCAAGGAGGTCCATATCCGCTTGGTGGCAGTCAAGGACAAGCCGGGGGAATGGAAAATCGTCGCTCTTGAACCGATCGATCTGTTCAACCCAATCGTCCAGTAGCACGGCTGGCTGATCGAGACCAGGTCCGACCCGCTCAGTGGCGGGCTATCCAGCCGCTGCGAAGGCGCGTTGCGCTCCCACAGCGGCTCGTGCGCCCGGTGCGAGTTCGCTGGTACTCTCCCCGAACAGTGCGGATCGCAGCTCGGCGTAGTTGCTGGGCGACACGATCCGGAACTTAACCTCTAGCCGGGTGTGACGTTGAATCTCATCGATCAGGTGGGTCGCCGGCGTCTGTGGCGTAGCCAAGTAAAGCAGGCCGGCCTGGACCTGGATAGGCGTGACCCTGCATTTCCACTGCACTCGAATTGGCAAGGATCGAGCCGCCCGCTGATCGACGCGCGCCGGATTGATGTAGCTCGGCTGCGCGGAAACGCCGGAGCAGAGACTTGCCGCCTCGCAATAGTCCTCTTCGCTCAATAGCCCGTTCGCCAGCAGGAACTGGCCCAAGTCGGCGTCTGGCGCCTTCAGCCGTTGTGCCATCGCGAGGGTTTCAGCCGCGAGATAGCCGGAGCCTACCAACACTTCTTCCAATCCTTTCCAGGACGATTCCAAAGCGGCTTGGTTTGGATAGAAGTGCTCTGTCTTCAGCCACACCAGCGGTCTTCCTTCCATTCGCGCCGCGGCATAGACGCGAATCGCCTTTAGAGTGGCGATTCCGTTGATGATGCTTTCGTAAAAGGCTCGGACTGGCACGCCAGTCGAGAACCTCCAGCCATAGACTCGGCCGGCGCATGCCATGCGAACCGCGGTGCGGAGGGCCTGTATTGCCAGGTTGGCCCAGCATAGCCGCTGCGTCAGGTTCTGCGCGATGGCGAAGTGCCATGGCGTGCCGGTGAGAGATGCCACCGCCAGATCCGCCAGCGACAGCATCATGAACAAACTCACCAGCAGGCCTATCGGATTGGTGACTAGTGCCTTTCGGTCACGCCAGAACCAGTAACGGGTAATGCCCGATTCGCGCCACCCGAGCCTCTCCCAACCCTGCAGACAAATGCCAGTGACCCAGCGAGTGCGTTGGCGTACCGCGGCGTGGAAGGTGCGCGGGAAGTACTCGCGCGTCGCGAGGAAAACGCCGTTTCGGCGCTCCAGCGTCGCGAAGAACTGCCGGAACCCGAGCCGAAAAATCCTAACTCCGCTTTCATAGTCTTCCGTCAGGCTGGCCGGTTCGAAGACACGATTGCCGCGCTGTTCTGCCAAGCGATCAAGGACGGCGCGCGAGTATCCCGTTCCGACGCCATTGGAAGGAAGAAACGATCCGCTGAGGCCCCGCGCGCGCATGTCAATGGTCTGAAACTCCGCAAACTCATCGCAGTAGATGCCATGAGTCAACTCGCCGAAGCTTGTCGCGAGCGGAAGCACCGGAACCTGAACGGTGTCGTATTCGTTCAGCTTTTGGTCGATTAAGCTAAGTGAGTCGGGATGAATCAGGTCTTCGGCGTCGTGCACCAGCACGGCATCGAAATGGCTGCTATGGGCCGCCTCAAAGCGCATCAGGGACTGGAAGATCCAATTCAGGCAGTCGGCCTTCGAGGTCGGACCGTCATGCGG
>JBAUOG010000804.1:0-8991 GCA_049579625.1 Bryobacteraceae bacterium | reverse complement strand
GAGATAGGGTGCCTAAGGTGGACCGCGAGCGCCGCGGTGCAGACCACGCAGCGGTCGTGAAACTGCACCTCATCCGGTTGATAAGACGCTCGAATCTGACGGTCCCTTTGCAGACCAGCGATTGCATCAATGAACGAGGGATGCGTCCAGGGTTGAACAGTTCCTTGGGCGTGCGCGGCAGCGATGACGTCAGTAGCTGCCTCTTCGACTACGCTGAACCCGTCGAGTTCTAACTGACGGATGATCGCTGTCTTCCCTGCACCCGGCGCACCGATGATGATGAACCTTCTCACATGGGTTTCCTTCTTACAGCACCCGCCGGCCCGCTAATTGAGAGCACCAGTTGCTTCTGTCCCAGCGATTCTATCGCCTTTGTCCCGCACCCTCTGCGATTGTTAGACTCAGCTCATAGTGACTCGCCGCGACCTTCTTCGCGCTCTGGGCGCAGGAGCCGTCTACGGTTCAGGTTCATTCGGCCAAGCACCCCCAGCGGAGGCGGCCGATTGCACCCTCCAGATAGCTCCCGTTAGCGTTGAGCTCAGCCCCAAGCGGACGGTCAAGACCATTGGCTATAACGGCATCGCACCAGGACCTTTGATCCGCCTTCGCGAGGGCAAGGTCGCCACCATCGAAGTTCACAACACGACCAACGAGCCCGAGATTGTGCACTGGCATGGGCTCCATATTCCGAGTGATGTCGACGGCTCCATGGAGGAGGGCACTCCTATGGTTCCGCCTGGCGCCACGCGCCGGTATACGTTCACGCCCGCACCGGCAGGCACTCGCTGGTATCACACCCACGTCAGCGCGGGCCGCAATCTGAAAAAGGGGCTCTATACCGGCCAGTTCGGATTCCTCTACATTGAGCCTCGCGAGAATCCAGGCGCCTACGATCAGGAACTATTCCTTGCCCTTCGCGAATGGGATCCCTACATGAGTACCGGCGACAGCGGCGAAGGTTCGATGGATGCCGGATGGAAGGACTTCTCCATCAACGATCGTGCGCTGGGGTTCGGCGACCCCATTCGCATCCGCCAGGGGCAGCGCGTTCTTCTGCGCATCCTGAACGCCAGCGCGACCGTTCTCCGGCGTATCGCGTTCGCCGGGCATTCCTTCGAGGTGGTTGCGCTCGATGGCAATGCCCTGCGCAGTCCTGTTTCCGTGAAAGCTCTGGAACTCGGACCGGCAGAACGCGTCGACGCGCTGGTCGAAATGAACAATCCGGGATGCTGGATTCTCGGCGCAACCAACGATCACGACCGGCTGGCCGGCATGGGCATGGTCTTTGAATACGCCGGAAAGCCAGGCCAGCCGCAATGGACTCCGCCCGACAGTGCTCCTTGGGACTATCGCATCTTCGGCCGGACGTCGACGGCTGCACCCGAGGGCGAACCCTTGCCTCTCGTCTTCCGCAAGATCTTTGCCGGGACCCATTGGGTGGACAAGTGGTCTATCAATGGCAAGTCCTGGCCGAAAGCGGATCCGATTCGCGTCCACGCAAACACCCGCTATCGTCTCGTCTTTGACAACCAGAGTGATGAAGCGCATCCCGTGCACTTGCATCGGCACACGTTTGAGATCACCAAGGTCGAAGGCGTGCCGACATCCGGCATTTACAAGGACGTCGTCGTAGTCCGCCCCAACACGCAAGTGGAGGCCACCCTGGTGGCCAACAATCCCGGCCCCACCCTCTTTCATTGCCACCAGCAGATGCACATGGACTTCGGCTTCATGGCGCTGATGGAATACGTCTGACCGGCGTTGTTCTAAGAACAAATAAAGCTGGCGAGAGTAGAGAGCCTTCTGAGATGCGACCGTGAGGAAGAGCTTGCCCAAAACGGGCATGCGAGTACTATTGTTTGGAATGTCAAACAACAGTGTTAATCCCAGTGACCCGCCGGATGTTCAGTCCGGTGGCAAAACAAGCAGGAACAGCCACCTTTGGAAATGGTTGCCTTGGGCCCTGTTGGGGTTCTTCTGGTGGGGTTTGTTCGGGTTCATCGCCAAGGTCGGGTCAGCGGACGTCGATGCACGCGATATGCAAGTGCTCTTCACGCTCGGGACACTGCCGCTGGTGTTTTTCATCCTGGTCCGGCGCAAAGGCATGCGCAATAACCGCAAAGGGCGGATCATTGGCCTGGTGATTGGCCTGATCGCGGGGTTGGGCAACGCCGCCTACTTCGTCGCGATGAGCCGCGGCCAGGCGTCCTTAGTGGGGCCGGTGACGTCACTGTTTCCGCTCGTGACGGTGCTGCTGGCCACCATTGTCCTGAAGGAACGCTTCAACCGCGTGCAGGCGGCCGGAGTCGTGCTGGCCATCATCTCGGCTGTGCTGCTGGCGACATAAGGATCACGCTATGACTTGGATTACCGCATCTCTTATCGTGATCGTGCTGTGGGGCGTAGTCGGCTTGTTGCAGAAGATGGGCTCCAGCGAGAGTTCTTCCGCCAGCCTGCTCAATTGGACGTGCGCCGGCTATGTTCTCCTTCTGCCCGTGCTGCTGATTCACTCGCATCTGTTTGATTTGTCGCTGCGCTCCATCCTACTGGGCCTGCTCGCCGGGCTGACCAACGGACTGGGAGCGTGGGCCCTTTACGCAGCGTTGGAAAAGGGAGCCGCGGCCTCGGTGGCTGTTCCGCTGACAGCGCTCAACCCGCTAGTGACTCTGGTTCTCGCACTGCTGTTTCTGGGAGAGCGACTGACGCCGACGCAAACGACGGGTGTGGTCCTGGCACTTGCCGCCGCAGTGATGCTCTCCTACGAAACGATGCCTTTGAACTCGGACACGCCCATGCAACAGTCCGAGGAAACAGGCCGGTGACTCAGCGCGATGCCTCTTTGATCTTCAACACCTGATCAGCCTTCACATTCTTCAGCTCCTGGACGATGCCCGACGGCCAGTGAATCTCTATCAGCTCCGCCGCCGCATTCTGCCCGAGTCCGAAATGCACCGGGCCCGCGCTGGAGGAGGCATAGCCCACGCTGGTGGTGACGTGATTGTATTGTGCGCCGCTCTTCGTGACAACCTTGATGCGGGCGCCAATGGCGTCTCGATTGCTTTTCGTGCCTTGCAGTTTCAGCTCAAGCCAGTGATTCGATCCGGGGCTCTGGTTCATCCAGATCTCAGCCGGTGCGCTGAGCGCGCTCACCACGATGTCGAGACGCCCGTCGCCGTTTAGATCGCCCACTGCCGATCCCCGGTGCCGTGACGGCGCAACAGTCGCGAACCCTGCTTCATCGGTCAGGGCAGAGAACTCCATGCCGCCCAGATTCCGGAACACGCTATTGTGCTGATCGATGACCAGGCGTGGCTCCGCCAGCGGCGATTGCACATGGCCGCGCGAGACGAATATGTCCTTCCAGCCATCGTTGTCGAAGTCGGCGATCATCGGCGAATAACCGGCCATGGCCGCGCTCAGCTGCGACATCTTACTCTTCGCTGTTACTTCGACAAAGTCTCCTTTGCCCGTGTTCTTGTAAACAGGGAACGTCTCATTGTCGAGCGCAACCATGCAAATGTCTGGATAGCCGTCGTTGTCGATGTCCCGGAAATCTACTCCCATGCCCGAGATGTATACGCCGTCTTCGCGCAAGGCCACATTGGCATCGAATGCCACCTCTTCGAACTTCCCGTCACCCTTGTTATGGAACAACGAATTGAACAGCTTGTCATTGGCGACGAAGATGTCCATCTTCCCGTCCAGATCGTAGTCCGCAACTCCCGCGGCCATACCCTTGCCCGGATGCGCGCGAAGGCCCGAGGAAGCGGTCGCGTCCCTGAACGTGCCATCGCCGTTGTTCAGGAATAATTGGTTCGGGGTCTTCCCGTAAAACCGTGGATGGCAATACTCTTTATGGCCGTTATCAAGGCACTCGGGCTCCTTGTTGACGTTCCACTGCACGTAATTCACAATCAGCAGATCCAGCAGACCATCGTTGTTGACGTCCACCCACGCGCCTCCCACCGACCACAGCGGGCCGTATTCGGGATCGGGCTTGTTGGATAGCCCGGCCTTCGCCGTCACATCGGTGAACGTGCCGTCGCCGTTGTTGTGATACAGCGTGTTGCGATATACGCCGCCGATGAAGATGTCTTCGTTGCCATCGTTGTCGTAATCGCCGATGGCCACGCCCATGTCGTAACCCGTCCCGACTAGGCCGGCCTTCGCGGTGACGTCCTTGAAGTGGCCCGCGCCATCATTCTCAAACAGGCGGTTCGAGTATTTCGGCGAGTTCTTCTCCAGCGTCTTGATGTCGGCGCCGTTGGTGAAGAACACATCCAGCTTGCCGTCGTTGTTGTAGTCGAAGATCGCGACGCCACCGGCCATCGTCTCCGGTGCGTGTCGATCGGGCGTCTCGCAACTGTCCAGCCTGAAGTCGATCGGCTGATAAGCAAACCAGATCGGGCTCCCGGGCGGCGAGGGCGCGGCAGCCAGCCAGAATGCGACTCCCGCGGCGGCTGCCATGACTACGCGGCGGCTAATCACGAACATATGGGCGCGAATGTCCGAACGAGAGCCACTCCCGCGCGTCGAATTCGGGACAGGGCCGAACAGGTGATTGAGCCATCGTCACTTCAGTATAGAGAGGCTCCAACTTAGGCGTTGTGACGGTTGTTTCTCCTGTCCGTTTCGGCACCCTCTAGAATACGAGTGGTGCGCTTGATAACCGTGATTCTCGTCTTGGCCTCGGTCGCGGCCGGCGTGCAGACGCCCTCCTTTGACGACGAGTTTCGGAAAGGCCTGGTGGCGCTTCAGAACAAGGATCTGGCCGTCGCGCGAGAGAGTCTGGAGCGTGCCTCGCAGTTGCAGCCCGAGAATGCCAAGGTGTGGGTCGCGCTGGCCCAGGTCTACCTCGGCAGCAAGCAGATGGACCAGGCCAACGCCGCCGCCCAACGGGCCGAGTCTCTCGCCGCCAATGATCCGGTGGTTCAGCACGCACTCGCCATCTTCTTTTCCGGGACAGGCGATTTCGCCAAGGCCGCCGAGATGGAGCGCCAGTTTGCAGCCAGCAAATCCGCCGATCGCGGGGCCGCGGCGCGGGCCGCAACCCTTTCTCTGCAGGCGGGCGAGCCGCAGCAGGCGATCACCTGGGCCAAAGCCGCTCTCGCTCAAAGCGACAATGCGGACCTGCATTATCTTCTCGGAAAGGCAGAGGAAGCTGCGAACCAGCCCGAGCCCGCCCTCGCGGACCTTCGCCGTGCCGTCGAGTTGGCTCCGGACAACGAAGGCTACACCTTCGACCTCGGCCAAGCTCTGCTTCAACGCGGCGACTTCGCCGATGCGTTCAGCCTGTTTGGCGCGGCGCGCACGCGTTTTCCGAAGAGCGCACAAATCGAGCTGGCGTACGGCGTCGCCGCCTACGGACAGCGCAAGTTCCACGACGCAATTGCGGCTTTCCTTCAGGTCACGCGTCTTGATCCTTCCATCGAGCAACCCTACATCTTCATCGGCAAGATCCTCGAGAACGCCGATGACCTCATGCCCGAAGTTCTCTCCACCTACGCGGCCTGGGAGAAGGCCAATCCAGGTAACTATCTCGCTTGGTTTCTCCATGCCAAGGCGATGGACGCGTCGTCTGGCGACCCGGCCAAGAGCGAAGCGGAACTACGCCACTCCATCCAGATCAACCCGAACTTCTGGGAGTCTCACCTGGAACTCGGCATCGTGCTGATGCAGCGCCAGCAGTGGCAGGAGGCTGCCGTCGAACTCACGAGAGCCATCGCGCTGGACGCGAAAAAGCCCGTGCCGCATTTTCAACTCGCGCGTGTCTATAAGCACCTCGGCAAGCAGGCGGAGGCCCAAGCCGAGTTGGCCGAGTTCAAACGGCTCAGCGCATCGGAGACCGAGTCTCCGGCTCCCTGATATTGCCCTCATTTTCCCTTGCTCACCAAGACTTCCACCATGTCCAGCCGAACTTTCCAGGGATCGGGCTTGGCGACCGGACCCGTGCTTGAGAAATCCATCAGGATATCGCCCTGGGCTGTGTAGGCCGGCCAGGCAGGAAGCCCGCTTTCGTTGGGGTTCCCCGTTTTTGCAAAGTTCACCCAATAGGCGTTTGCCGCCTGCGCGGTGGCTTTATCTGCCGGCGTCAGGTCCTTACCATAGCGTGCTTCCACCGTGTCGAATACGAAGGGAATTTCCGTGGCGTGTGGGGCGCCCGGCCATTGCTTGCGCATCGACTCGGCAACGTAGCTGAAACGGTACTCATAGGCCGGTTGGCCGGCCGCAGAAGCCATGGCAGCGACATATCGCGCGGGCTCAATCATCATCTGATCGGCCGATACCAGCATGATGACGAGCGGAAGCTTGCCGCTCCCATCCGGATCGTAGGCGGCTTTGGCTTTTTCGCTATTGGCTCCGAACTGGGCAAACAATTCATCCTTGGTTTTAGCTCTGCCGAAGCCAATGTCCATGCTGTTCGCTCCAACCATCACGGGCATTTTCGACCAGCGCCCCGCCAGGTAGGCGGCGTCGGGTGGCTCCACAACAAGCTTGCCGTCGATCATCGGGCCACTGTATGTAGGAGTAAACATGGTTGCCATGTTCAAGCCGTCGACCACCGACTCGGCCGGCAGATTCCGAAGAGCCGCGAGAGCGGCGGCGTCTTCCCCGGAGATTCCTGCTTTCTTTGCAAACGCCAAGCCAGCCGACTCGGCTGATGGTGTTCCGCCGGGGCCCTCGTGGGACAGGTAGCGGGGACCGCCCAAGAGCCCGCGTCCGCCGCCGGATTCAATGATTGCCTTTTGGAAGAGCCCTTTTGCCAGCGGCGAAGTTAGCATCGTGTGAACGGAGCCGCCGCCGGCCGACTCGCCGAACAGCGTCACGTTGCCAGGCTGGCCGCCGAATTGAGAGATATTGCGCTGCACCCATCTCAGCGCGGCGATCTGGTCCATGTATCCGTAGTTCCCCAAAAGTGCCGAGGGATTTTCCTTCGTCAAAGCAGGGTGGGCGAAGAAGCCAAAACGCCCCAAGCGGTAATTGAAGCTCACAAAGACGACGCCCCGCTTCGCGAACTGGCTCCCGTCATAGACGGCGGGTGAACTGCCGCCATTGACGAATCCTCCGCCGTAAATCCAGACCATGACGGGCAGTTTCTTGGCGGGACTCAGAGAAGGAGTCCACACGTTCAGGTAGAGACAGTCTTCACTGGGTTTCACACCAAGAGGAGCGGCATCGCCGGGAAACGGGAGCTGCATGCAATCGGAGCCATACTCCGCGGCTGACCTGACTCCACTCCACTTTTGGGGGAGCTGGGGCAAGCGCCAGCGCGAGGCTCCCACGGGGGGCGCCGCAAAAGGCACGCCCTTAAAAACAATCAGCCCATCGCGATCAACGCCCTTCAAACGTCCCCCGTCAACCTTGACTTCATTAGTCGCGGCGCTTACAACTGTCCCGCTGATCGCGACCATTATCACGAACAGCCCGCTGAGTTTTCTTTTCATTAGTCTGGTCTCCTGGCGAATCATAGTTACACTTGCGCTTTCGACCGGCGCACAACAAAGCCGGCTGCTTCAACAAGACACGATGCTACACCACGTGCCCGAATCGATAACGGTACAATTGCCTCGCGCCGAGCAGGGCGCCGAACTGAGTTGCGGAGTCCGCGTTATGGTGGAAACAGAACCCAATAAAACGACCTACCCCGATCCACCTGCCTACTTTCACGAAGCCCTGGAGGATGCCGAGCGCCTGCTGAAGTACGCTTCCGAGATTGGCCTCGACATTGACGACGACATACGCGATCACGTCTTGACCGCTCGCGTCGCGGTCACCGCAGGTTGGGATGAGCCAACGGCCGCCAATCTACTTGCGGCCCTCGCCAAACTAGCCGCGCGCCTGAGGCCGGTCACGGCCGAGAGCCTCAAAGCCTGCGAAGCCGATGCCCGATCCACCGTTCGCCATGATTTGCGAGTAGCCATCTGGCTGGCCGCTTTTATCGTTCCCTTTTCGCTTGCCAGCTTTGTCGCCACCGCAATCTCGAACACAATTAAGCAGGACATAACGACTGCCAACGACCTCGCCGTAACGTTGCGGGCGCAGTTGGGCCCACCACCCAGCGCCACCGGCGCCGCCCCGTCCATCACTCCCCCTCAGACTCCGGGCGCAGTCGGCGCAATCCCGGACGCCACCATCATTTCCGAGCTTCAACAATACGCCAGCGTGATCCGCACCATCGACGCGAGGGCCCGCCAATTGAATGTCCTGGTGTTCTTCATTGAGCGAGACCCTTTTGCGGCTATCCGAACCGACCCTGCCAAAGTCCACGAGAAATTTCAGCTCCCGACCGGACTGCCTAACTTCTCCGTAGCCGCCGACGAACGTACCGGGGTTTATCAGGACGTGCGGTATTTTGCCCAAAACCTGGTCGATGACGTGTCCTTTTTCTACGGCGCCATCAGCGCCTGCGTTCTCCCCGCTCTGTACGCTCTGCTCGGTACATGCGCATATCTGTTGCGGAGCTTTGAGCAGCAGATCGCCAATCGGACTTTCACGCCATCCGTGGCCAACTCGGCGCGCTTTCTGATCGCGGCCATCGGGGGCGCAGTCGTCGGACTGTTTAACAATTTCACCATCGGGCAAGGCGCCTCCATATCTCCTCTTGCCATCGCCTTTCTTGTGGGCTACGCCGTGGATGTCTTTTTCACGTTCCTGGAAGGCATGCTCCAGGCGTTCACCAAAGGCAATACGACTTCGCCGCCAGCTTCCGGGGGACGGTCGTAAGACCGGGAAAAAAGAAGCCAGCCGACCGGGGCCGGAGCGAGACTGCGAAACGAAGTGGCCCCGTCCGGCCACAGCCTCCCTTTTAGTGTGGACGAACTCAAAGTTTTGAATACAAATGATTTAACCATGAACTTGCACTCCCGACAAATCCATTAACCCAACCTTCGCAGTTGGGCCGACGTGAAGGGGGAATGCCCTTTGTTTTCAGCAGGGACATTTCAAAGGTCTCCACTACATTTTGAGTTGGGGGAAAGAAGCGGACGAGGC
>JBAUOG010000803.1:0-8599 GCA_049579625.1 Bryobacteraceae bacterium | reverse complement strand
GGTAGGTGCGGCGCTTCCGGCGCAACTCCCGAATCACATCGGCGTGCTGTTCGAGCTTCGACCGCGTCGTCCGTTCGGGGATTTGGTCGAGCAGTTGGCGAATTCGCTCATCCATCGAAAGCACCTTTTCTGGCGAAAGTCACTTGGAAAGAGAGGCCGATAAAAACTCGGATGCAACCCGAGCGAATCACGAATGTCGATCGAATAACATCCGATTATAGCCGAACATCGGCCCCTGCCGATAGCACCGCTCGCGATTGTGATGTTACATCCCATTTTTTGGCCTAAGCCGTAGGCTTAGGGATAGTGTCTGCTCTAATCAAGTTTTTACGAGTGCTCGGCTATTTCCCTTCCTTCGTAACCCCCTTTTCAGCTATACTGCTGCCGTGCCCGCGATCGAGACCCGCATCACTTTGACGCTGCGACAGGACATTGCTGCTCATCTCACTGCTCAGGGCGAGAATCTGTCTCATTTCGCGCTAGAGGCGTTGGCCCTCGGGGCCTACCGAGAGCACAGTCTCTCTACGGGCCAACTCCGGCGTCTACTCGGCTATCGAACCCGGATCCAGGTGGACGCCTTTCTCAAGGACCATGGCGTTTTCCTCCATTACAGTTCTGGCGACCTCGAGCATGACCACCACGGCGGGACGCCCTTCCGTCACCACCGGCCGCATGATTGATATGCGCTTTCCACCGCTCGCTGAAATGTCGGCTGGTTTGCCCGATAATGAAGTAGGAACCAGTCATGCAGATCAACCTCGAAGTTTCCGAGGACATCGCCCAGCGCTTCGCCCTCAACGCCGAAGGCCTCTCAAGGGCCGCCCTCGAGGCGCTAGCGATCGAAGGCGCTCGCTCCGGCAAGCTCACGACCGAACAGGTTCGCCGTCTGTTAGGGTTTTCTACTCGCTACGAGACCGATGGCTTCCTCAAGCGGCACGATGTGTACTATCCCTTGACCCGCGAAGACATTCATCGCGATACGAAGGTTGCTCTGGAGTTTAGCCAGCAATGCTCGTCATCGCCGACACCTCCCCGCTCAACTACCTGATCCTCATCGACGCCCTGGAATTTCTGCCCCGCCTCTACCCGCAAGTGATCCTGCCGCGCGGCGCCTGGCAGGAATTGCAGCACGCCGACGCACCTACTCCCGTCAAGCTGTGGGCACGGGCGTTGCCCGACTGGATCGAAGTGCGCGAGGCTCCTGTACCGATCGATCCAGATCTGGAAGCGCTCGGGAAGGGCGAGCAGGAAGCCATTGCTCTCGCCGAGTTGTACCGGAGTGAATCGCCCGTCCTTTTATTGTTGGACGAGCGGGCAGCACGCGAGCACGCCGCTGCGCGCAAGATTGCGTCGACCGGGACTCTCGGCGTTCTAAGAGCAGCCGCCGCTCGCGGTTGGATCGACCTCGCAACGGCCCTCGACCGCCTGCGGCAAACCAACTTCCGCGTGACCTCTGTGTTGCTATTGGAACTGCTGGCTGAGGAGGCCGAGCGGAGAAGGAAAGAAGAGTAAGTCCCGATGTACCACGCGCCGCAAGCACGACTCTTGTCGCGACATAGAGGATCTTGGCCATGCTGACGATCCGCGCATTAACCGGCGGAGCGACCTATGCTTCGCGGCATCTGTCGTCCAACGACTATTACTCGGAGAAGGAGCGCGTCATCGGTCAGTGGATGGGCCAGGGAGCCCAGCGGCTCGGCCTGGAGGGCCCGGTCGAGATGGATCAGTTCGACGCCATCCGGCAAGTACTCGACCCGGCGACCGGTGAGTTTCTGCGGCCCCGGCAAAGCGCCGACCGGTTCAATGAAGACGGTGAACGCACGGGCACCGCGCGCAGCCTGTATGACTTCACTGTCTCAGCGCCGAAGTCCGTGTCGATCCAGTCAATGCTCGATCCCCGGCTACTTGAATCTCATAATCAGGCCGTCATTGAGATGGCTCACGAGATGGAGCGGCTGGCGGCGACGCGTCTGCGCCAGCACGGCGCCGATGAAAACAGAGGGACCGGTAACCTGGTGATTGCGGCCTATCAGCATGACACCAGCCGAGAACTGGATCCGCAGATCCATACGCACCTGGTCGCTGCCAATCTCACCTACGACAGCGCGGAGAGCCGATGGAAGGCGCTACAGGCTTCCGACATCTACGAACAGCGCGCCTATCTGACGGAGGTTTACCGCAATGCGCTCGCCCGTTCGGTCACCGAACTGGGTTATCCGATTGTGGATCGTTTCGACAACGGCCGCGAGCGTGGCTTTGAGATCGAAGGCATCGCAGCCGAGACGATCGACAAGTTCAGCCAGCGGAGCGAGCAGCGCGACCAGGCGATCAACGGCTTCGTTGCCGAGAACGGACGCGTGCCCACCAACCGGGAGATTGCGGTGCTGGTCCGGGAATCGCGTGAGGACAAACTGGCTGAGATCTCGACCGCTGAAGTGAAGCAAAAGCAGTGGGAACGTTTCACGCCGAACGAACTCTCCCGGCTTCGGGAGTTGCTCACGAAAACGCACCAGGAACGCCAACCGGAACAAGAGCAGAGGCAGGAACAAGTTGTCGCCGACGCATCTCTTGTTTATGCCCGTGAACATCTCTTTGAACGCATGTCGGTGGCCAAGGATCATGAACTCAAACTGGAAGCGCTGCGACACGGCCGGGGTCGCATCGGTCTCGACGAACTGAAGGCGGCCGTCCTCGGTGAAGAACAGCGAGGCGTTCTATTGAAGGTCGGAAACGAGGTCGCCACCCACGAGAGTGTGGCCCGCGAGCGCGCGATGATCGAAACGATCCACCGCGGCCAGGGACAGTTTTCCCGTTTGGGGGGAGGCCAGGAGTTTGTGGTCTCGGACCGCCTGCGGCCCGAACAGAAACACGCCGTCGAGGTCGTACTCGATTCGCGCGACTTGGCGGTCAACCTTCGAGGAGCGGCCGGCACCGGAAAGACCGCGACGCTCCAGGAAATCCAGCGGGCTCTGGCCGAAGCCGGCCGAGAGGTGATCGCGGTCGCTCCCACACGTTCCGCCGTCGAGGAACTGGAAAAGATCGGCTTCGCACGTGCCCTCACCGTTGAGCGCTTGCTCCAGGATTCCAGCAAACAAAAGCAGCTCGCGGGTAACGTACTGATTGTCGATGAAGCGGGCATGGTCTCCAGCCGTCAGATGTCCGAACTCCTCGCACTGGCCGAGCGAAGCCGAATCCAGATCCTCTTCAGTGGCGACACCCGTCAACTTCAGAGCGTTGAAGCCGGAGACGCCTTACGCGTGCTCGAACAGGAATCCCGCTTGAAGAGCGTCTCGCTTATCCAAGTCCAGCGTCAGACGCTGGCCGAGTACCGCACTGCGGTCGAAGAGCTCCGACAAAATCCGGCTCGCGGCTTTCGTCAGCTGGAGCAGATGGGTGCCGTCCGTGAGATCGACTGGCAGCTTCGCCCGCAGGAAGTCAGTCAGGCCTACCTGGACGCCATTGCCCAACCGAACGCCAAGGGACAGACTCGCGAGGTCTTGGTTGTGGCGCCAACGCATGACGAGATCCGACGCCTGACGGAGGCGATTCGTCATGACCGAAAGCGGGCTGGCGACCTCGGCGAAAGCGCGCCCCTGACACGCTACGTGCCCTTGAACTGGACCGAGGTGCAGAAGCAGCACACCAAGCACTACCAGCCGGGCCTGGTGCTCGCCTTTCATAAGGCGACCAAGGATGTGGCCAAACACGAAGCGGTGGAAGTCGTTCGCGTCGAGAAAGACAAGCTGTTTGCCCGCAAAGAAACTGGACAAGAGATTACCCTCACTCGCCGGCAAGTGCAAGCTTTCTCCGTGCACGAGCGCCAGGACATTGATGTGGCCGCCGGCGACAAACTCATGCTGCAGGCCAACCGACGCGAAACGGGATTCCGGGCCACCAACGGCGAGATTGTCACCGTCGCACGCCTGGAGGACGGCCGGATTCAGCTCGAAGACGGCCGCCTTCTGCCTGCGAACTACCATTCCTTCGATCATGGCTACGTCATCACCGCGCATCGCAGCCAGGGTAAAACCGTCGATGCGGTCATTGTCTCCGGGGATCGGATGTCGAAAGAGCAGTTCTACGTCGCGGTGAGCCGCGGTCGGGAAAGCTTGACCATCATCACTAGTGACAAACAGCAGCTGCAGGAGTCCATTGGGGTTTCTGGAGAGCGGCTCTCCGCTAGCGAACTGGCACGCAAGACCGAGGGGGACGTTTCACGGCATCAGTTGCCGGAGCGAACACAGGAGCGCAATCTGGAAGCGGCGGGGACCTGGGCACTCCGGCAGTCCGCATCCCGTGCGGCGGACGAGCAGCGGAATGAGCAGCACGGTGTCGAACGAGGACGCACAACGAATTCACAGCGATCGAAAGAACCAACGCCAGGAAAGGAAATAGACCATGGTTTCGGCCAGGGCTTCTGATTTTCCTTGGGAGGTGTCCGACGAGGGTCGGGCAACCTCGCTGATGGTCCGGTTGCGCCATCAACAGTTTGTGTTCCCCTGGAGCTTGTTCTTGTTTGCGGAGGGAAACGACTCCTCCGTGCGCGTCGTGTTTCACACACACGTCATTTCCGTTCAAGGTGCCGGTCTGACTTTCCTGCTCTCCGATCTCGCGGCGCAAGTGGTCTCGGCGCTGATCGAGCCGGGCCGCACTGCAAAATTCACGGCCAATGCCGGTCCTTCGATTGCTGGTCTATCCGTCAGTGAGAACAAGTGAGGAAAGGCCAGAAAGGGCGCGTTTCCCCTTTCTGGCCTAGTCAGAGGCAGCCTGCAACGAAGAGTCTGTCAAGGCCGGCGTGAAGGCGCCGCGCAGCGGGCCGGAGCGAAGCAAAGGAGCCTTGACGGACTCATGAGTGGAAGGCACTTCAAAAGAGTAGAGAACCCGTCCGAGCGCCGTGAGTCATCCGCCCCTCCAAGATTAGGGACGATAAGCAACATAACGGGCGAAATCCCTCTGAGGTCCTGTTAAAGCTAGGGTTAGGGTCGTCAATGGCCCCTTGGCGCGTTCTGGGTACGCCTCTTCGGGTTGTCCATGGTGCGCAAAGTCGATGACCATGGCAACAATCCATTAAGGCAGAGGCGGCGAGCCATATTCTACAGTTCCAGCCATCGACGGCGTAAGGCGATTGTTCCACCCCAAATGACGTTAACGAACAGAAAGACGATGCAGACAGGCAGGACGGAGACAGCCCAGATCATAGGCTCGCTTGTGATAACGTGTATGCCGTTTGCTTCTTCTTCCGGTATGACCCAACCGTTCCGGGCCCGAAGCAGGTACATCACAGCTCCCATGGCGTTTGCCATAAGTAGTACGCCGTCTATCGTTCCGGGTCTTTTGATCCACGACATCATACGCGCCATCAATCTGGATTCATGCAAAAAGGGGGTTTCGACTCCATACTACTAGCCCACGGCTGTCCCGCCCATCAGCAGGCGCCCCGTTTCCGCCGCGTGAGGATCGGGCCCGATACACGCGCTTGTCGTCGGTAATCGTGTCGGCCACCCATCGTTCGTTTAACGGTCCCGCTGCTCTCACCGGGCCTGGCGTAGGACTTTCCTATCGCCGTTGACTAGGCCGTAGGGTTCGCTAATGACCTTCGTGTAAGGAGTCCGTGATCTCCCCGTGCATACTAATTATTCCAGCAGGAGCGGCAGCGAAGACCCTGCTGTAGCCTGAGAAGATCTGTTGTGGCGGAAATCCGCTTATGCTGGGCCAAGTCATCTCCCACTACCGCATCCTCGATAAACTCGGTGAAGGCGGCATGGGCGTCGTTTACCGCGCGGAAGACCTCAAGCTCAACCGCGAAGTCGCACTGAAGTTTCTGCCCGCTGACACGACGCGGGATCGTAACGCGGTGGAGCGCTTCGAGCGCGAAGCCCGCGCTGCGGCTGCCATCAATCATCCCAACATTTGCACCATTTACGAAGTCGATGAGCACGAGGGTGTTCCATTCCTCGCCATGGAGCTTCTCGAAGGCGCGACACTGAAACATCGCATCGGTGAGAAACCGGTGCCCCTCGACCTGCTTCTCAATCTCGCAATCCAAGTCACCGATGGTCTTGAGGCCGCGCATGCCCGCGGCATCGTGCATCGCGACATCAAACCTGGGAACATTTTTGTCACGCTGCGGCAACAGGCGAAGATCTTGGACTTCGGTTTGGCCAAGCTGGTTGCATCGAAGTCGCGCGCCAGCGCTGTGTACTCGGACGAGACGGTGACCATGGTTGCGGATCTCAGCGCCCCCGGTTCGACCACTGGAACGCCCGGCTACATGTCTCCGGAGCAGGCCCGCGGCGATGAACTCGACGCCCGCACCGATCTGTTCGCCGTCGGCATCGTGCTGTACGAAATGGCCACTGGAAAAATGCCGTTCCAAGGCAAGACCCTCGGTGCGGTTATGGCCGCAATCATTCACCACGAGATGCCCGAGCCGCCGTCGGCACTGAACCCGGATATACCCGAGCAACTCCAGCTCATCATCGGCAAGGCTCTCGAAAAAGATCCGGACATTCGCTACCAGACCGCCTCGGACCTGCGCGCCGATCTCAAGCGGCTACAGCGCGACCTGAATTCCGGCCGGTCCCAGCCGGCCACATCCAAAACCCCTGTCTCCTGGAGCAGGCCTGTTCCACGCCGCAGAATCCGCTGGCCTTTCGCTGTTGGCGCGGCCGTCGCTTCCTTCGCCGTGCTGGCCGCCGCAGCCATGTGGCTCACACGGCCTTTCCCGCCGCCGCGAGTGGTCGGCACTGCTCAGATCACCCATGACGGCAGCCCCAAGTGGATACCTCTGCTCACCGACGGTTCCCGGCTGATATACGGTTCCGGCGTCGACGCTCAAGAGTTGTACCAGGTCTCCGCCAAAGGAGGCGAGGCGGTTCCCCTCCAGACGTCGGCCAGACTGATCGACCTGTCGCCGGACGGCGCGCAACTACTGCTGGGCCGAATCTTAGGCGGAGATGCTCCTATCCCCCTCATGGAACTCTGGGTGAAGCCGCTGCTCGGCAACGAGGCTCCCCGGCGTTTGGGCAACCTGTCGGCGAACTACACCGCCGCCGCTTGGTCCCCGGACGGTAAACAGCTGATCTACGCCGTCAACAAGGAGCTGCACATTGCGAGCAGCGATGGCACGGAAATTCGTCGACTGGCAACGGCCCCGATGGCTCCGCACGTCATGCGTTGGTCGCCCGACGGGAGCAAGGTCCGTTTAACGGTTAAGGAACGCGAGGGCTCCCTGATGTCCCGGCTATGGGAAGTGTCTGTGGAGAGTGGCGCCGTGCGTCAACTGCTGCCGGACTGGAACACGTCGCTCCCAGTTTGCTGCGGCAACTGGTCACCAGATGGCAGGTACTTTGTCTTTCAGGCAGGTCCACGCGGCGCGTCCAACATCTGGGCGCTTCGTGAGCGCGTCGGCCTTCGTCGGGCCGACCACGAGCCAATCCAGGTCACTACCGGTCCCATGGCGGCGTCTACGCCTGTTTTTAGTAACGACGGCAAGCGCCTGTTCATCAATGGATTTATGGATCGGCGCGAGTTCCTCCGCTATGATCTTGAATCCGGCCAGGTGACGCCCGAACTCAGCGGCATCTCTGGCACCGAGCTAGAGTACTCCAAGGATGGGAAATGGGTCACCTACGTCTCCATCCCGGACCGTTCCCTTTGGAGAGCTGCCTCGGATGGAAGCCGGCGGCTACAACTCACCGTGCCTCCCATTGATGTCCATATGCCGCACTGGTCTCCTGATGGCAAGCAGATCGCTTTTTTTGGCGGCCCTCCGAACACGCTGCCTCGGATTTATTCTGTGCCGTTTGAAAGTGGCGCGGTCCGGCAACTGACACACGGCGAGGCTGGCGACTACGGCGATGGCTATTTTTCCTGGTCCCCAGACGGGGCCTCGATTGTGTTTGGAGGCGCTGGTCCGGCGCCAGGGGGCCAAGCGAAGCTCCACAAGCTCGACTTGAAAACGGGAGCCGTCTCAACACTGCCGGGCTCCGAGGGACTGTTCGATCCTCGCTGTTCGCCCGACGGGTGTTTCATTGCGGGGCTGTTTGGCGACGAGTATGGGTTGAAACTCTATGATGTTGCCGCCCGGAGGCAAACGGAGATTTCTGCGCACGGCGCTGCCTCGCCGAGTTGGTCGCGGGATGGTGAATCGATATTCTTCTTGGTCGTGGCCCAAAAGAGTTGGTTCCGATTCAGACTGAATGGCCGGAACGTGGAACCTGTGGTCTCGCTCAAGAAGTTACCAGCGTCCAAAGACGTCTGGTTCGCGCCCGGACCGAACAACACGCTGATTACCACGCGAAGCATAGGCGGCGATGAGCTTTACGCGCTTGACTGGGAAGCAAACTGAACGCTGATACCTTCGATTTGGACTCCTCACCCAGCGGCAATTTTGTGGAGGACCACTTGATGAGCTGGCGAGCATCCAATCCCGCGGCTTACCATATCCCTTCTCAGTCGACGTGCGCTACTCTACGCAGCCAACCCGCGCCAAAAGACCGCCGATGCACGCAAATCGTGCTCGAGGTTAGCCGAAGTTCGTCACGACGGAGGCCGGAAGGCACCTAAGTCATTCAGAATGAGTTCAGGCAATCGCCGA
>JBAUOG010000802.1:0-4537 GCA_049579625.1 Bryobacteraceae bacterium | reverse complement strand
TTCATGCCGCATTGAAAGAACGTCGAAAGGATGTTCTCGGTGGCCAGGTAGTCGAGGAGGCGTGGCGTGGCGGGACTGGGGCCGTCGTCAATGGTCAGCGCAATGGAGCGGCGAAGCCCGGGGCCTCGATAAACAGATGGGCCGAAGATGCGCGCGGATCGCCCGATGATGCCGTAAGTGATGGTTCCCGCCAAGCCGCCAATGAGCGCCGTGGCGCCGAGTGCGGCCGGAAGCGCGCTCATGCAGACAGGGTAACAAGGGTAGAAACCCTATGGGCGGCTTTCTTCTTGTGGAGCCGAGGCGTGGAAGTCGCGGCGAACACGCTCGGCGTATTCGCCCAAGAGATGCTCCACGCGGGCCAGGTCGGGCGACTTCAGGATGAATCCGACGTGATGGTGCATGTGCATGGTCCAGACGAGCTCGGGGTCGGTAAAAGGGGAATAGTCGGGCCACTCCTGCCGCGATAGCGAAACCAGTAGTCCGCCGTAGCTCTCCTGCGGGACCGGCAGCTGATACGCCAGCCCGCGCGCGGAGGCAACCTCGATTTTGGCCCATTCGGCCCACATATTGATGCCGGTGGCATGTTCGATGAGATCGGCGATGTGCGCGCCGCCTACTCTGGCGGAGGTTTCGAGGAAGTACAGGTCGCCGCTCTCGTTGGCGCGAATGAACTCGGTGTGGGAGACGCCGAACTCGTAGCCCATGGCGTTCAGCACCTCCTCATTAAAGTGCACCAGGCTTCGCTCCAGCTTTGAGCCTCGTTCGAGCAAGTGGGTCATGAAAATGCCACCACCTTGGGACACTTCGAGCGGCGGAGCGCCGTAGGCGCTGGCGACGGCGTGGAGCATTTTTCCTCCGAGCCAGATGGAATCGACGTGCATAACGTCGCCGGGGATGAAGTGTTCAAGCAGATAAAAGGATTGTTCGTCGCCGAGCTTGTGGATGTGATCCCAGACTTCTTGCGCGTGGTAACACTTCTTGATGCCCAGAGCGCCGGCCATCAGGCGCGGCTTCAGAACCCAGGGTGGGGGAACACGTTCGAGATACTGGCGGACGTCTTCGTAGTTCAGGGCGTGGACAAACTCCGGCACGCGGATTCCTCGCAAGGAGGTGCGCAGCCGCATGGCTAGCTTGTCGCGGAAGTAGCGGGTTTTCGTCTCCCCCATCCCTGGGGTACGCAAGTGTTCGCGAAGGTGCGCGGCCTTCTCAAGATCGAAGTCGTCCAGCGGAATGATGCGGTCGATCTGGTTGGTGCGGCAGAGATGGCTAACCGCCAACAGGGTGTGTTGAAGATTCCACTCGTGATGCACATCCGGCATGTAGAAGATCTCGTCAATGCTCGAGATAGGCCATTCGGTCTTATCCTGGAGGGACTGGGAGGTGAGAAGCAAGACCCGGCAGCCAAGCCGCTTGGCCTCTTCCAGAAAACGATGTCCCTTCTCATAGCTGGCGAGGCAAAGGAAGGTTAGTGGTTTGTCCGGCTGTGGATGCATAGGCAATGAACGAGCGTATCCCGTCTCCGCCACGGGTGGCAACAAAATGCTTGACCCGAGCATATCCGAAAGCCGATTTCGCACGAATAGAGGGTAGAAGCCCGCAGGAGGGCAAAGACGCTTGCCGATACTTAGACTGAAACATCTCGTTGCCGTCCGGTGGTTCCACTGGATCAACTTCCCGCTGCTGTTCCTGATGATCTGGTCGGGCTTGCTCATCTACTGGGCCAATGACGTGTACCAGATCCCGTTTAACGGCACGCCAGTATTCCACTTCTTTCCTGAATCGGTCTACAAGGCGCTGGGCATGGGACACAGGCTGGCCGACGGTATGGCGCTGCACTTCTTCTTCATGTGGCTGTTCACCATCAATGGCGTGCTCTACGTGGGGTACACCCTCCTTTCCGGGGAGTGGCGATACCTGGTGCCGACCCGGCTGAGCGCGTTTCGCGATGCGTGGGCGGTGGTGCTGTATGACTTGCACTTGCGGAAGGAGCTACCGCCTCAGCAGAAGTACAACGCGGCGCAGCAGATCACGTATACGGCAATTGTGCTGATGGGGGTTGGGTCCGTGCTGACCGGTTTGGCCATTTACAAGCCGATCCAAGTGTCGTGGCTCACGGCTTTGTTCGGTACCTACGAGTTCGCTCGCGTATTGCACTTCACGCTCACGATGGGCTACCTGGCCTTTTTCATGGTCCATATCGCGCAGGTTGCCCGCGCGGGATGGAATAACTTCCGATCCATGGTGATGGGCTACGAACTGGTCCCGGTGAAAGAGGGACATCATGAGTAGCGGCAAGAACGGCAGACCCCGCGACATCGTGCTGGACGAGAAAGCCGCGCAAGGGGAGTTGCGGCGGCGCACCCGGCGCGACTTTCTGATTGGTGGCGCGGCCGCCGCGCTGGGCATCGGCGGCTACACGTGGCTGCGGTCACGCGACCAGGAACTCGGCGTTCCGTGGCCGCAGAGACGGGTGCTCGACTTAAACGCGCGGATCGCGCACGGCTACTTGAGCGATTCCCACCTTGCGCCGACTTACTCGCTGAAGGACGTTGGCAAACTACGGGCGAATGGCAATGTCGGCCTGACGGACGACGTCGATACGGACGCCTGGCGACTACATGTTGAGAATGCGGCAGCCGGCACTCCGCCGCTCACGCTGACGCTCAATGACGTGAAGTCGCTGCCGCGGGTCGAGATGATCACGAAGTTCTGCTGCATTGAGGGCTGGAGCGTGGTGACACGGTGGGCGGGCGCACGGCTCATCGATTTCTCTGGCAAGTTCCTGGCGCCGGGCCAGCGCGTTCCGAACTTCGTTTACATGGCGACGCCGGATGAGCAATACTATGTCGGCCTGGATGCAAAGAGCGCCCTGCATCCCCAGACACTGCTGGCCTACGAGATGAACGGCGAGGAGCTGGAGGACGAGCATGGCGCGCCCTTGCGGCTGGTGATTCCGGTGAAATACGGCGTCAAGAATCTGAAGCGCATCGGGCTCATCCGTTATACGGATGAAAAGCCGGACGATTATTGGAACCAGCAGGGGTATGACTGGTTTGCGGGACTGTGATCGCGCGGCAGTAGACTGCAATTGATGCCTTCCGTTGCAACGCCACAGCTGTATGCCGGTACGTCCGGGTTTGCCTATCCTTCTTGGAAGCCGGATTTCTATCCCGCGAAGCTCGCGAGCGCGAATTTCCTCAACTATTATTCAACCCGTCTCAACCTGGTCGAGGTGAACTACACCTTCCGGCGAATCGCATCGGCTTCGACGTTTGCGAAGTGGGTCGCCGGCACGCCCGAGGGCTTTCGGTTTTCGCCGAAGGCGCACATGAAGATCACGCATTCCTTGAAGCTGAACGACGCGGAGGACTTTACCCGTTTTTTTCTGGAGTCCTTGGAGCCTCTGCGGCAAGCGGGTCGGCTGGCGCCGATTCTGTTTCAACTCGCACCGAGTTTCAAAGCGGATCGGGAGCGCCTGGGCGCCTTCATTTCCAAGCTGCCCAAGCACGATCGCTACACGTTTGAATTCCGTCACGCCAGTTGGTTCGATGAGCCAATCTATGCGGCGCTGCGTGAGAATAACGTGGCGCTTTGCCTTGCGGAAAACGAAAAGCTGGAGACGCCCGAGGTGGTGACGGCGGACTTTGTCTATCTGCGGCTTCGGAAAGAAGACTATTCGGAGGAAGAGCAGGCGCAACTGGCGACACAAGTGAAAAACCACCTGATCGCAGGCCAGACAGTCTATGCCTTGTTCAAACACGAAGACACGCCCGCAGGGGCGTTTTGCGCGGAAAAGTTGATTAAGGCTGCGGCCTTATGAGCCGATGATGCGGATTTCGCCGATTCCGCCGTGGACTTTGAGACGCAGGTTCACCTTGGCGCGGCCGTATTGGTCGTTTTCATAGTAGCCGCCGCGCTTCTCGAGGCCACTGACATTGATGCTGCCGATCCCACCGTGCGCTTCCGCACGAACGCCGACTCCGGCCGGCAGGTAGACGGTGGCTTGACCGACGCCACCCTGCAGACTGACGTCGAAGTCCTCTTTGGGAGTGCCGTGCAGATCCAGATCAATCTGCCCGGCGCCGATCTCGACACCCAGATCCCGCAGGCGGGCATCGCCGAGTTTCAGGTTGGCCTGACCGGCCCCGCATTTCACCGAGAGCGAGATCGGAATCGTGTTCGAAAGCTGCAGGTTCCAGGTGTACTTCAAGTTATGGGGCATCCCATGGGTTTCGGGCTGTTCAATGCGTAAACGCGCGAAGTGTCCCGCAGTGGTCTGATGGACGACCGGCTTCCAGGCAGGGATGTTGTAGTCGAGCTGGCCATCCGCGAGTTGCGACCCGCCTCCCCGAATGTTGAGTTCGCCTGCGCCGAGCTGCAACTCGACAGTTGCCGCGTCCACACCTTGAGGGTTAAAACTGAGCGGCAGAGTCTGATTGGCGCCACCCTCCACGGTATCCAGATCGCAGGCGATGGTTGCAAGTCCCGCCAGCAGGACAAGTCCGAAGAGACTCACTCGCATAAAGTAGGCCGCCGT
>JBAUOG010000801.1:0-1653 GCA_049579625.1 Bryobacteraceae bacterium | reverse complement strand
AGGTTGTCTTTTGTCTCAGGCAGTGCGATAAAGAGAATCAAGGCGGGTGTGAAGGCCTCGCTCGCAGAACTCGTCCTGCCAAAGAGTCGTTCTGCTAACTTGCGCCTTAACCCTCCGGTTAAGTTAGCTTCGAACGAAAAAAGAATACCGCTTTCCCGTACTCCCCGCCAATCCCTCACTTAGAACATTGGCCGGTTTAAATGCGTCATCCGGCCAAAGCGCGGTCCGGCACCGCCGCCACTTTTAGACGCCGAGACGGCTTATCGTTGAACAACCCGGGTGCTAAACGCGCGCAAACAGCAAGCGGCCGGCACGGCCAACCTGCAGCTGATCGGCGCGGTTGTGAAAGTAGCGGGAGTTTATCGCCGACGCGTCCAAATCTTCCACCCAGCTGAAGCCCAAACTGCGCAAGGTGGCGGCGAGTTCGTCGGGATCGAGGAAAAGGCGGAACGGTTCGCCGAGTTTCGCTACTCGTGCTGCCAGCAGTTCAACGTAGAGGCGCTCGATGAGGTTCAGCTTGTTGAGGGCAACAGTGTAGTCGAATGCGATTCCACTCATGGATGGCAACGAGGAAACGTACTTGAGGACTGTTAGTAACGCCTCTAGCGTGAGATACTGCGTGACTCCGAGCATAGCGAAGAATTTCGGCCGGCGAAGATCGAACGCGGGCGTCGATTGGAGCACATCCGCCAACGTTTGGTGATCGAAATCGAGAGGTATGAACGAAACAGAATCGGGGACCTGGATTCCAGCTCTGCTCAATTGGGCACGCTTCCAGCCCTGAGTGGCCCGATGGTCGATCTCAAACACTCGCAAATCCGGTGCGAAGGGGTTGCGATAGGCGAAGGTATCGAGGCCGGCTCCGAGGATGACGTACTGGTGCACGCCGGCCGAGAAAGCTTGCGCCAACTGGTCTTCGGCGAAGCGGCTGCGGGCGGCGACGAAGGCGCGAAGCGAAGGCAGCCGATAGGAATTGCCGCAATTCTCAAGATTCGCAATATCGACAAGGATGCGGACCGCCAGCGGATCCTCGAACACGATCGGGTCATCCAGCATCTGGTGAAGGGCTCTGCGTCTGGCCACTCCTAGCGCCGTCTGGCTCGGCGTGGCTTCCGTCATTGCGTGCCGTAATGGTGCACAAGCGAGAGCCAGAGGCCAATGGTTTCTGCATCCTTTGCCCGGTCAACGGAGTTTTCCATCACAGCCGTTTGCACAAAAATCAGCTTCGATTGAGGGTCGACGAAAATTCGCTGGCCGTTCGCCCCCAGAAGAGCAAACATTCTCCGCTGACCTGGCAGTATCCACACTTGATAGCCGTAGCCGAAGAACGGCGCCGGTTTTCCTGGCGCAAGCTGCGGAGTTGAATCGCTCACGGTGGTTGCGTGCACAATCCAGTCTTTCGGGATGATCTGTTTGCCATTCCAGGCGCCATCAGCAGCCAGCAGACGGGCGAAGTGAGCGTAGTCGCGAAGCGTTGCATTGAAGCAGCAGAAGGCCAGGTCGTGGCCGGACGGATCTTTATTCCAGGAAGCTTTTGATGTCGTGCCTATCTGACTCCAAATCTTCTCTTCCAGATAAGCGGACAAGCTTTGGTGAACCGCATTGCCGAGTGCGAGACCCAGAACTTCGGCATCCGCGCCGGAATAGTGAAAG
>JBAUOG010000800.1:0-1952 GCA_049579625.1 Bryobacteraceae bacterium | reverse complement strand
ATTTCACTCCGTGGAAAAACGTGCTGAAATCCCGGTACCAGCTCATATTGCAGCTGTTACAGGGCTTTTTGGCGAAGTCGTCCTTTGTCATGGTGAGGATATTGCCCAGCACCGTCGGCAGCTGCATACACGGCCTTACGTCACAAAACCAGTCGACAAACATAACCCGATTGCCGCCCAGGCACTCATAGCGTACCGTTGCTGGATCTCTGAGGTACCGGACAATATTGTCCATCGACACAACGGAATTGACGATTGCGTATTTCTTCTGCTTCTTGATCTCAATGATGCTTTCAAGCGACTTGGCGACCAGCTCTCTTGATAGGTTGCACCCCTCACCGCCCAGGGGATATACAACTGATTTTGAGAACGTCGGGTAGTTGACGGAAATGAGGTCAAATCCCATGTCAGTCGCTTTAGCGAACAGCTTTTCCATCTGATCGTGGTTATTGTTCCAGATGAGTATCGAAGCCATGGACTTGATTTTCGTCCTCTTCATTCTCGTCACCGCGTCTCCTATGTCCCGCAGGATGTTCGGGATCCGCCTGGATTCTTCAAAGACTTTCGGATCGTCAGAATCGAACGAAATGGAGATCATGTCACATCCGGCTTCGGCAAGGCCGTCAATTCTGGCATCCGTAATGAGTGACGGGGCCGAGTCGAGCACGACGCTATGGATGTTGCGGGAAGTGCATTTCCTGACAAAATCAACAATGTTCGTGTGCATGAGCGGTTCGCCGCCCGTGAGAGTGATATGCGCAACGCCGTGGTCAGCCAGTTTATCGATAGCCAGCAAGGCTTTGTCCTTGTCGACAAACACCTTGGGCTTCTGCTTCCATATGTCGCAGAAGCTGCACTTGGCGATGCAGACATTGGTAACGGCAAATTCCGCAAGACGCATGGAGCCATTAAGAAACGTCTTGAGTATGTTTTTGTGTTTTGAATTCATCTAATCGTCCTTAATGTGAGGAGCGTCACAGATATCAAACCGGAATTCCTATCGGCCCGCCCGTGCTAGCCCGAAGTGTATACCGAAATGCCTCCGATCAGGCCCTTTTCTTTGTGTTTTTTGCCCCGCTGTTGCCGCTCCCTCACCCCTCGTGTTCCTTCATGCGCTCCTGCATATCGGCCGGCCAATCCGCCCGGTCTTGGTACAGGGCCTTTAAGCCAGCCTCCACCTCAGGGTCGTTCCCGGTGAACGCGGCTACCAGCTCCCGGTGGCGTTTTGCCAGGTCGGCTGCTTTCACGCCGTCGGGATCCTCCTGGTCCTTGAGTGCGGCCAAGTCACGGTAGTAATCCTTCCACGCCTGCGACACCTGCTCCTGCATCTCGGGCGTGAACGTCTTCGCTCGTTCCGCAATCTTCGCCTGCGCCTCGGGTGAGTAGTACTTCATCATCCAGTTCGAATCGTTTTGCATTTCAATCGCCTCGATAATCCGCCGCAACAAAACCGCCGTGGGCTTGCTCTCGGCCATTGCTGTCTCCACGTCCCGCATCGCCGCGAGAGCTCGGTCGATCAAGCGCCGCTTCTCGAGCAACCCCACCCGCTGTCGCGCCAACGCCTGGGCAAGCGAGAGTGGATGACGGTCGAGCACCTGCCGGATCTCGGCCAGCGGCAGCGCCAGGAACTTCAGCGCCACAATCTGTTCGATCCTCTCCAGGTCCGCGAGACGGTACAGCCGGTAACCCGCACTCGACCGCTTGTGCGGTTTCAGCAGCCCGAGCCGGTCATAATGGTGCAGCGTCCGCACGGTAACGCCGGCCAGCTCGGCAAACTCGCGCGCCTGGTACCAATCCTTTCTGTTCAGCTCCGGCAACGGATTTCCTTTCCCGATTCTCATGTTCCACTCTGACGTTACGTCAAGGTCAAGCAGTTTTTCGAAGCAACCTGCCCGCCACGCCGCCCCCCAGTCTGAAATTGGCACTCTGCTTGCTCCCCAAGTGGCAATGGC
>JBAUOG010000799.1:0-2872 GCA_049579625.1 Bryobacteraceae bacterium | reverse complement strand
GAAGCTCGATTGGTTACACTCTGTCATAGCGAAGGCCGTCCTTTGGGGGCGCTAACTGTTGTGTGGAAACTCAGTTATGCCACGAATGACGGCCTTCTGCCTACAGCTGGTGAGAAATGCGGGTTAGTGTGGTTCTGCGCCTTGCCAGTGGCGTGAAAGTGCCTGCCGCCGAAGCCGCCCTCGACGCGGTCACCAAGAATCTGGATGAGGAAGGCCCAGAGGGGAAACGTGGCCGGAAGGGTCGCCAAGTGCACCTGATGGCGGCCGGTACCGTTGTACCACTGCCTCCCTCGCAACGCTTCGCCACTTACGCCTTTGGAGCAGTCTTGCTAACCCTGATTCTCTCGCTGGCCTGCACAAACCTGGCCAACCTTTTGTTGGCGCGCGGGAGTGAGCGCCGCAAGGAAATAGCGATCCGCCTTTCTTTGGGCGCCAGCCGATCTCGCCTCATACGCCAACTGCTTACCGAAAGCGTGATCCTATCGGTGGCTGGCGGTTGCGGGAGCCTGCTCTTCGCGTATTGGCTGGCGACTTTGGTCTCGACGATGAAGGTGCCCATCCCGTTCCCGGTCCAATTCGACTTGCGGCCGGACCTGCGTGTGTTGTTGGTCACTTTGGCGTTGGCGGTTTTGGTGGGGGTGGCTTTCGGACTTGTGCCGGCGCTCGCCGCGACGAGTCCCGACGTCGCCCCGGCGCTCAAAGAGGGCGCCGTCGTGGCACCCAGCCGCTATCGCCGTTTCGGTATTCGTAATCTCCTGGTTACTTGGCAGGTGGCCGGTTCCTTGATGCTTTTGATGGTTACCGGCTTTATCGTATTGGGTTTCGGCAACACGTCGCATATCGACCCCGGGTTCGATACACAGAACCTGTACTTGCTACAACTCGACCCGGCGCATGACGGCTATTCGGCGGATCAGTCGGCGAAGCTATTTGAAAAGCTTCCCGAACGACTATCGAGACTCGCCGCCGTGCGCGCGGTTACGATAGCGGAGGCTGTGCCATTTGGCGACCTGACCGCTATTCCCAGTGCTCGCTTCGCGGCCCAAGGTAATGGGGGAGAAGTGCTGAGCAGCGTAGTGCTGCAGCGCATCGGCGCGAGCTACTTCGGTACGCTCGGCGTGCCGCTCGTTGCCGGTCGTGAGTTCACCCAATACGACGAGGTCGGAACTCGGGCCCCTGATGTCGCCACGCCCGCATTGGTGAATCAGACTGCCGGCCGGGAATTATTCGGGAACGCCAACCCCCTCGGGCAGCGGATTCACGAGGGCAGACAAAACTACGCCGTGATCGGCGTCGCACGCGATCTCAAGCCGGGATTCCTGGGAGCCAAACCGGTTGCGACTGTGTTCCTGCCGCTGGCGCCCTTGCAAGGCGCTACCCTTTTGATCCGCGGCCCTACCGGCCCCGACGCAGTCGCTGCCGTGCGCCAAGAGTTGGCCACCATCGACTCGAACCTCACGGTTTTTAACGTGCGCAGTATGCGTGAGCACCTCGGGCAGTTCACTGCGTATGTCCAGTTCGTCACAACCGTCTACGGGGGGATCGGGCTTTTCGGCCTGATTCTTGCCTCCATCGGCTTGGCTGGTGTCACAGGCTACTCGGTGGCGCAACGGCGCAAGGAAATTGGCATCAGGATGGCTCTGGGCGCTCGCAACAGCCAGGTACTGCGGTTGGTGCTGAAGGAAGGCGTGGTACTGGTGGCAGTGGGCTCCCTGTTGGGTTTCGGAGGCGCGTTCGTCATTTCCCGCGCGCTCTCCGCAATGACCGCCGATCTGGCGCGCGCCTTCGGCGACGGCACCCATAATCCATTCCTCCTAATCGGCGCGCCGCTGTTGCTGGCCAGTTTGGCGATGGTGGCTTGCTATCTTCCAGCACGCCGCGCTACACGAATTGACCCCCTTACAGCCCTACGCGAAGAGTAAGAAGAGTACCGCCCCGCATCCAGATTCTGATTAGAATCGGAAACAATTGACGCTCATCTCAACTGAATATGGGATGGATTAACCGGAGAAGCCGAGTAAGGAGACGGAGAGGACTGCTTCCGGTTCATGTGGACCCATAACTTCCGAAAATTCGAGGACTGAGGTTGTGGCGAAGTTCGCGGCGCTTACCTCGCCTTGTAAAGCCACGCGCCCAGCAGCACCGCCAGATTCGCATCCACAAAGCCCAGAGCTATGACGATGACCAGCAGGCCGTTGGGGAAAAGATCCATGGGCATGATGGCCAGCATTGGAACCACCCAGAATACCGCCCATGCTGCCAACCCTGACCGCAAAGCAGTTTTCGGCCCTCCGCCGTATTGCGGCCGGAGGCGAGCGTATAGCCAAACCATCAGAATCCCCACCGCAAAGTTGGCAGGGATGAACGTGGACCAGCCCGTGGGAGTTTTCCCCAGTGCTCGAAAAGCCGACGTCCAGGCGTCATCCAAAAACACACGATGGACGCCGTACTCAAAGACGTTGACGACCATGCCGGCTGCTAAGCCGCCCACAATTACACGCTCCCAGTTGACTCGACCCACTAATAAATCGGTATCCGTGGTCATGGATTGTTACCTCTGTCTCAGCCGGCCGGCGCGATTCGGCCCGCAACATCTAATGATTGTAAGTCTCAAAAGTCTGTCTCGGCGTCACCGCGACAGCGCGTTCTGAGCCCTGGTTTCACAAAGACCGGATGATGACCCCGAACGAGCTTGATGTCTCAGCCGCCCCGAGGTAATGTCCATATGGCTACCGATAATGCCTTGGACCGTATCGGAAGCACCGCGGCCACATGAAGAGATCGGCTGGAGCGCAACGCAAAGGCGTGGCCGCGGTGGTTTCGATACGGTGCGATGAAGGAAGCCTCTCCGGTTTGGCGGGAAGCTGCTATG
>JBAUOG010000798.1:0-43346 GCA_049579625.1 Bryobacteraceae bacterium | reverse complement strand
GGCTGGAGGGTATCTCATTCGAGTCCGCTATGCTGCGCGTGATGAGTCGCGAAACGATCGGTTTGTCGTAACTGCTGGATCAACTGAACTCTCGGCGTCGGTTATCCCGACTCCCGGTTGGTTTCAGTACCAGCTCTTTGATGTAGGGTCCGTGCGCTTCCCGAAGGCCGGTGAATATCTCGTTCAAATTAGGCCGGCCAGCGCGCACGATCACAATCTGATGTATTTCGAATCGCTGCGACTTGAGCCCAAGCTATAACGATTGCTTCGTGATCCCTTCGTATCCGCCAGACCTGTTTACCCCTAGCCTCGATGCGCCTTCACCGCTGCCAGGAACTGCCGCGCACGGTCCGTGAAGATCTGGTAGTTTCCAGCAGCGCAGGACTTCCCATCCACCAGTTCTCCACCTACCCCGACTGCACAGGCCCCCGCCTGTAGGAACGCCCCCACCGTCTCCAGATTCACCCCGCCGGTAGGAACCACTTCGATTTGGGGGAAAGGACCCTTTAGCGCCTTGATGTAGGACGGACCTCCTACCGCGTTACAAGGGAAGACTTTCACCGCGTCTGCCCCCGCCTCCCATGCGGCCAGGATCTCGGTCGGTGTCAGGGCACCCGGAAAAATCGCCTTCGAGTAACGCTTAGCCATCTCGATGGTCTTTATGTTCAGACTCGGTGTGACAAAGAAATTCGCTCCGGCCAGCATGCAACTGCGAGCGGTCTCAGGGTCCAACACCGTGCCTGCCCCGAGCAGCACTTTGTCGCCGTACTTGTTCGCAACCTGTTCCAATGCGTAGATTGCTCTGTCCACGGTCATTGTGATTTCCACGCACCGGATGCCGCCTTCGCAAACTGCTTCGACAGCGCGCATGGCGGTCTCGGCGTTTGAGGTGCGAATCACCGGCACAAGGCCGATTTCCTTGATGAGTCGGACCGACTCGTTGCTATTCAATGAATTATGCCTCCGTGCAAATTGTATATTGGCTGTTTGTGCCTGTTAGGAGAAAACCCGCTTTGAAGACTTGTCTGTTATCCCTGTTTGTTGGCTGCGCGCTCTTTTCGGGCGTAACGTTCGCCCAGATTTCCGCCCCGGCCGGCTCCGGCAAAACCGTCGTTCTGCGCGCCGCTCGCATGTTCGACGGCAAGTCGGACAAGATCATTGAGCCGGGCTTCGTCGTGATAAGCAACGGCAAGATTCAATCGGCTGGTGGATCTTCGGTACCTTCCGGCGCCGAGGTCATCGACATGGGAGATGCGACGCTGCTGCCGGGCTTTATCGATGCACACACCCACCTTTCCATGGCGTTCAACCCTGATTTTCAGGGGCAAGAGTTGCTGAACCTGAAGCTAACCGTCGCCGAAGAGGCCTTACTCGCTTCGGTCAACGCGCGCAAGACGCTCATGGGCGGTTTCACCACCGTTCGCGACGTTGGCTCATCGGACTTCATCGACATCGGTCTGCGCAACGCGATCGCGAAAGGTGCGATTGTGGGGCCGCGAATGCTCGTTGCTGTTCACGCTATCGGTGCCACGGGTGGCCACTGCGATAACGGCGGCTTCCGGTATGGCCTATTCGGCCGGGAGACGAATTTCGAGGATGGAGTCATTAATTCTCCCGATCAGGCCCGCGCCGCCGTGCGGCTGGATGTGAAGTATGGCGCCGATGTCATCAAGACCTGCGCCACCGGCGGCGTGTTGTCGCTGACCGATGATGTCGATACACCTCAACTGACGCAGGCTGAGCTCGACGCATTGGTCGACGAGGCGCATGCACTCCGCCGCAAAGCCGCGGCTCATGCCCACGGCGCTGCGGGCGCCAAGCGCGCCATTAACGCGGGAATCGATTCCATCGAGCATGGCACCTTTCTGGATGACGAAGCCATGCGTATGATGCGTGAACACGGGACCTATCTCGTTCCTACGCTGATGGTGCGCACCGGCATCCGGGAGTCGAAATTGCCCCCGGTCGTACAGGTGAAGGCGGACGCCGCCATGGCGCAGGCGGACAACATGATGCGCCGTGCCATCCAAATGGGCGTTAAGATCGCGCTGGGGACGGATGCGGCCGTTTATCCTCACGGCAATAACGCCGGGGAGTTCGGGTTGATGTGCGCTGATGGCATGACACCCGCTCAATCATTGAAGGCCGGCACGTCCAGCGCGGCGGAGCTGCTTGGCCTAGGCGCGAAGGTTGGAACGCTTGAACCCGGTAAGATCGCTGACGTCGTCGCCGTACCCGGCGATCCGCTTCAGAACATTCATAACACTGAGTCCGTGTTCTTCGTGATGAAGGAAGGCGTGATCTATCGGAATGACCATGCCGCACACTAGCGGAGCACCTGTTTGAGAACTCCAGCAGTGAACCGCGCGCGTCCGCAAGCCGCATTGGGTGAATGCTCATCGGAAGAAATGAGAATGATCGCAAGTGCGGGCATCTCACACCAGCACAGGTCTCAGCAAGGCCACCGGCTGAAGCCGGGTTGAAACAATCTGCGACTCCAGTGGGTCAGAGGCCAGCATGAGCTTTCGCGCAGCCTGTGGGTTTTCAGGGCCGCCGCGAATGCCCCTTGTCCGACCGTGAAGGAGCGGATGCCTCGGAAGCGGATGAAAAGCGTCGCCCGCGTCAACCGCGAGAGCAGAAACGATGTCGCCGTTTACCGCGTGCTCTTGGACTCCCTCAAACCCTTCCCGGCCTCAATCGCTTCGGGCGGCAATGGCTTGAAGCGAGCCGTGAAGTGCACTGTGGTCCCTTCGCCGACCTCGCTGGTCAGCCAGATCTGTCCGCCCTGGAGTTTAACCAGCCGCGCACAGATGGTGAGGCCCAATCCGGTTCCACCGTAGCGGCGCGAGATTGAGCCATCACCCTGCTGGAATGGCTCGAAGATGGTTGCCTGCGCTTCCTTCGGGATACCGATGCCGGTGTCTGCCACTGTGAAATACAGCAGGCAATCCTCCGGATTTGCCTCCTGCAGGTTGATCCCAAGCCGGATGGTCCCTTGGCTCGTGAACTTCATCGCGTTGCTTAGCAGGTTCAGCAGCACCTGACGCAGTCGGTTGGCGTCGCCCAGCACGTGATCGGGAACGTCGCTCGCGATGTTTACCACTGTGGTCAGCTTCTTCTTCAGCGCATCGGGATTGATTACGTTCATCGCATGCCGCGCACAATCGTGTAATGAGAATGGCGCCGACTCGAGCAGCAGTTGGCCCGCTTCAATTTTTGAGAAATCGAGAATGTCGTTTAGAATCACGAGCAGCGACTGCGCCGAGAACTCTACCGTCTCGATGTACTCGCGCTGTTCGGCATTGAGATCCGTCTGGCCCAACAGGCCGGCAAAGCCCAGAACCCCATTCATGGGGGTGCGAATTTCGTGACTCATGTTTGCCAGAAACTCGCTCTTCGCGAGGTTGGCTGCCTCAGCCTCTCTCTTCAGCGCTTCTTCTTCCGAAAGCTTCCTGCGTATCACCTCCGTCTGCTGCTTCACTCGCCGGCGAAGCACAAATACCCACACCAGAATGGAAACGATGACCAGTGACATCCAAGCCAGGACATTCAGTGTACGTTTCGCCGTCCACCATGGCGCGGCGCGCAACAACCTAATGTCGGCCGGTGATCGCAGCAGGAGGGAAAAACTGCGAGGCGGAATCGGGTTCGTCTCACTGAACGGCTCGATCGTGCAGACGCCAGTCAGCCGCACGAGCGAATCCTTAACCACTGATGGAAGTACCTGGTTATAGCCGAGTAGTTGAGCGGTAAAGACGCTATTGCCTACGTTGAGTTCAAGCACCTGACCTGCTTGGTTTGAAGAACTGTCCACCACCTTCGCATCGATGGTCACCAACACCGGCTCGCAGCCTTCATCCAAAATCTGGGGCGCAGTGATCGGCGCCGGAATGACATCGGTGGCTGGGCCGGTCTTGGTCAGTTCCGCATCGCGCAGCACCGGCCCCGTGTCGCTGCCGGCCGGGAACCCCAGCACCTCCACCTGGTCGCCGACCCGTAATGCAATGCGGGTATGGGTGCGAATCAGCATGCCCCCGGTTGTGTCCTGAATATAGGTTGGTCCCTCGGGACGAGTGAGCGTCACTCTTCCTCTGACCCGGACCTGCTCGCCGGCCGCTCGTTCAGCGGTGAAGGCCATTAGATCTTGGACATTGGTAAATGGAACCAAGCCCGGGTTGAGCGGCAGACTTTCAATCTTGAGGCTTTGGCTAAGGTCGGATACGTAGATCGATGCGCTCAGGAACTGGCCCCTGGCGTTAAACTCGCTCCCGCACACGCCTTGTATCCTGACTTTGGCACCGATCAGGCTTGCAGGTAGCGGCGTGTTCTGGAGGACGTAAACCTTAATCCGATGCATGCCCCAATGCAGGCGCATGATCGCTTGGTCGTCCTCTCTGTCCACCGACTGCACTACTCCTTCTACTTCTACCCAGTTACTATCCTGGGCTCCCATCAGAATCTCTTCCAGGCTCACCTGCGCCGGACGCGGAGGTCTACCCCGCCCGACGACTCTCGGCGCCCTTTTAATTACGATCTCCGGAGCGAACCCGCCGGGGTCAGTTACACCCTCCAGATCAACGAGATCTCCTGGCTTGATTGGAAGATCTCGCAGGCGCGTGGTGTCGACATAGATGCCGCCCGTCAAATCTTGAACGAACATCAGTACCTGTTGGGGATCGTAGTAACTGACGTAGACACCGCTGAGACGAACGGGATAGTGTCGTCCGGCTTTGCGTCGGCCCAACATTCGAATTGAGTGTGTGTCGGTGAAGACTGTCTTTTGCTCGCCGTTGTCGGGCGATATCTCGGTGGCGCTCGCATCGACGATTCTTGCTGTCCCTTTCGATCCGTCGACGAAACCCCGCAACTCCAGTTCGCTGCCTGAGAGCGGACTCCGTCCTTCCGCAAACTCGACCGCCAGTGAACCACTGGCGTCGGCGAATATGGCAGCGCCGGCACTTTCTTTTATCGACCCAACCAAACGAACCCGGTGACTCGATGGCTTGTCTTGTGCCAGCACCCGCTTGACATTTGTCGTGGGGACACTCTCCTGGGGAGGGGCCGCTCGAATGACCGCGAGGCCCGCCATATCCATGATCGACAAGCGGATTTGCCCAGGCACGCCGTTCACGTCATAGTCCGTATCGAGGACACCGGTTACGTGCACTTCTGAATCGACCAGGGATTCGATATCGGTTCCCGCAAAGGTAACGATCGCGGTTTTGATGCGTTCCGGTCCATACTGCAGCACCAGTTGCATACGGCCTGTGCCGGCGACGCCCGCTGACCGGACTATCGCATCGAACTCAACACTGGCGTATTCAAAACGCGGTTCGGTCAGTTGCGATGGCTCCAGATGGATGCCTTTGTAGGGGATCGTCTGGTCCAGTAAGCGAAGTTTTGTACTGGAAATCCGGGGTGCCGGAGCCCCAGCTGCCACAACCCCCGACAGCTCCGCTTCCCGCCCCGGATCACACGTCACTGTGCCTTCGGGGTTGTCGAACCGAATGCCGTCGTCGGCATCGTCCGAAAAGAAGTTTGCGTTCCAGTCGGGGTCGGTAAACGCGCAGTGGCCATGAATCCGAGCCGGAATCGCCCGCTTCACCTGCTCGCTGGATAATTGCCGGATTTCCTTGACCGAGGTGACCGGGCTGTGGCTGGCAAACGGCTGATTCCATTGGCAACCGTGAGTCAACGGCAAGGCCAGAATCATAGCGGCCCTTATCGCACGATTCATTCCTATCGATCGGATACCGGACCGGCTTCGGCGGCAAAAGGCCGTGACGTCACCTCCTGTTAAGGGTCCAAGGTCGTCATGAGCTCGTTGACGGCGGTCCTTAGTGTTGCCGGCACCGACCGCCTCAGCCCGGCGGCGGACGTCAGCGCGATGACTCACACTACACATCCCAAGTATCTTCTTTACCTCAGCTTTAGGTCAACAACAGCCTTCTTGTGGCTATCGAAGACCGTCAGCGTTCTCGGCTTACTCGACGCGCCGGCGTAACTCGCGGATAACTGGTAATCCGCTTCTGTACTGAGTCCTAAGAACCGGTAACCACCATCACTTTGTGTAATGAAAGAGCGGATTTGCAAAGACTTGAGGTCTTTGATTTGCACCACCGCGCCAATTACGATCTTTCCCGCTGAGTCATATACCTTACCTTCCACGGAGCGCGTCCCCCCGCTACTCTCCGTGCCGGCTGCCGGGAAGCCAACGGTCACTAGTAAGGCGAGGGGCAGAATTAGTACGCCAATCAGGTATTTGAAGGAATGCATCCTAAACTAAGTACCGCCAGTCTGATCGCAACCGAGAGAAAGGCTAGTGCCACTCCTCTTCTTCCTCTTCATCGTCGTCGTCTTCGTCCTCATCCTCTTCGTCGTCGAAGCCGAATTCATCTTCCTCTTCATCCTTATCGTCTTCGGTTACCAGTTCCACCGGGTTTACGCTTGCGACACTCAGAGCAGCTCCGCACTCATCGCACGAGAGCACATCGCCTTCGTCCAAATCTTCCTCTTCCACGTCTATAGGCGAATCACATTTTGGGCAGCTCACCATACATCATTTCCTTTTTTAGCTGATTTTTCCCGCTTGAACATTCCCGCCGCAGCGTTGAATCTCACCGGCGCCTTGAGGGACTTGCTGACCGGCGGGCGGCTCTACTTCCTGCCGGCAGAGGCCGTTGAGAGCGAACCCGCCCGCTCAACGTCCTCCGCAGCCAGTGCCAGATCCCCCGGTGACACCGTGACCAGCGTCTTCTCCATGTCCTCGAACGTTTCAATCATTCGCTTCAAATGCGCCCCCGCCATTCGCATGCACCAGGGATCCGTTATCTCTCGCTTTTGTTCGGCCGCGAGCGAAAGCAGCGCCGAATGAGGCAGAGCAATCACCTTTTCCTCCTCCGTTCCGTCGTCGCAAGCGAGCGCGAATTTCACGTCCACTGCGTCAGCGTGACGAATCGAGATGGCGGTCTGAAGCCATCGGAACTTCACGTCCCACTTGCGTCCGAAGGGGTCAGGACCAGCCTCAAAGTGCCGCGGATTATCTGGCATTTCACCCCAATGCTAGCACGCGTTTCCTGCGTTGCAACGGGGCTTTTCGACAGGTTCAAGACGTTGCTGAAAAGGCCCTCTCTCCTCCGCTCCTTCACAGTTGGAAGACCTCCGAGCACGGAACCGCGCGCGTCAGCAAGCGGATGCTAAGCGGAGCTGAGACCGGCACGGAGCGGATTTCAGCCTTTTTCAGCGATATCTTCAGGCCGCGCAAGGCTTTTTCAGCAACGTCGCTGTTCCGGAACGGAACGTCTTAATAATGTGTCGACCGCTGGCTAACCAGCGACAACAACTCGTCGCGCGTTTCCTTGCTCTCCCGGAACGCACCCAGCATCGCACTGGTAATCGTTCCCGAGTGTTGCTTCTCAACACCGCGCATCATCATGCAGAAGTGGCGCGCTTCGCAGATTACGCCGACGCCCCGCGGGTTGACCAGTTCCTGAATCGTCTCCGCAATTTGCTGGGTCAGCCGTTCCTGAATCTGGAGCCGCCGGGCGAACGCATCCACGATCCGCGGAATCTTGCTGAGCCCAATGACGCGGTCACCCGGCAGGTACGCGACGTGGATCTTGCCGAAGAACGGCAGCAAATGGTGTTCGCACATGCTGAAAAACTCGATGTCCTTCACAATCACCATCTCGTCGTACTTCACCTTGAATAAAGCACCGTTGACGAGTTCGCGGATGTCGGTCGCATAGCCGCTGGTCAGAAACTTCAGGGCCTTCTCAGACCGGCCCGGAGTCAGTCTTAATCCATCGCGTTCGGGATCTTCGCCGAGCGCTGCCAGCACGGCCTTCATATGCGAGGCGATGGAGTCACTTCCCGATTTGGACTGAAAATCGATTACCGCGTTGTTCTTTTTCATGACCTTCATGAATTCCTCAAGTAGCTGTTGCCTCGGCGTGTACTTCGCTCGGCGTACCTTTCTTCTGTCCGTCTACGGAATCGCCAAGCACCACCTCAAAACCGTTGCGGTCGGTCTCCTGGACATGCACTCGCTCCAGACGGGCTCCACGTCCGCCGAACGCGTCCCGCCACCCTGCTTCCAGAAGTTCGGCGATGAATAAAGCGACGTTCTCGGTGGTTGGCACCAGTTCGCTGAACCGAGGAACATCCATGTTGATGTTCCGATTGCGGAACAGCTTCAAAACCTTAGTCCCGACCAGATCATCGAGTTCCTTTAGCGGTACCAAAACTCCGGTTTCCCGATCGATCTCTCCGCCTACCGTCACTTCCAGAACGTAATCATGGCCATGGCCGTACGGGTTGTTGCATTTCCCGTAAAGGCGTGCATTATCAGCCAAGCTCAATTCTAGGGAATGAAGCCTGTGCGAGGCCGCAAAATGATAGCGCCTGGTCAGCTTTAGGACCGGTCCCCTCATAAATCTGCGCCGCCCTCAACATCGATGTATAGGTCCGCCGTCTCGTGCAATCGAACCCGGCGAAGCTTCCCGGCACTTTGGCGGGCCAGACTTCGGTCCAGCCGGCGCCAGATCTCCTGGGCGACGTTTTCCGCGGTCGGAACCACGCTGTCAAACGGAGGAACTTCATAGTTCAGGAAGCGGTGGTCCATCGGCTCGATAATTTCCCGGTCCAGGATCTCCTTTAGTTCCTTCAGATCCATGATCATGCCGGTTACAGGATCGGGCGCGCCTTCCAGCGTCACCTCCACGATATAATTGTGTCCGTGCCCATGTGCATGGGCCGCCTCGCCGTAGATCGCGTGGTTCTCTTCGTCCGAATGCCCGGGTAGCCGGCAGACGTGCGACGCTGAAAACTCGGCTTTTCTGGTGATATACATCCCTTAGGTACGATGCCTCAATGGTCGAATCGGATACTCTTAAAATAGCTGGGCGGGAGATATCCCGCTCCGCCTCACCTGTGAATACAAACAAGATCCTGCTCGGCCTGCTCGGCCTGACCACCGCCTGCTTCCTGGTGCTCGTCTCCTGGAGCATGCGCGAAACCGTTGCCAACGAGGGCGATTCCGCCCCCTCTTTTCGCATTACCACGGATAGCGGCCAAGTTGTGACGCCCACCCAGTTCGGCGGCAAAGTGCTGGTGCTGAATTTCTGGGCAACCTGGTGCGCCCCTTGCGTCAGCGAGATTCCCTCGCTCGACGAACTCCAAAAGCAGCTGAAGGCCGACGGCGCAGTGGTGGTAGCGGTCAGCATCGACAAGAACGATAAGAAATACCGCGACTTCCTGAATCGCTTTCACGTGACCTTCGACACCGCCCGGGATCCCGCGGCCGACATCAGCTCCTCCTACGGCACCTTCCAGGTTCCGGAGACCTACATCATCAAAGACGGCAAGGTCGTGCGCAAACTCATTGGCGAACAGAACTGGTCCAGCGACAATACGGTCGCTTACATCAAAGGCTTGCTGTAAGCGAGCCTTGTTGCCGGTATCGCCGTTCACGCTTGCCTAGACTCCGCGTGAAAACTCCCGCACTGAACCGCGCGCGTCAGCGAGCGGGTGCTAACGTGGCCGCGCGCTACCCTCCGCCCGGAACCAGCAAGCGGATACGGAGCGTCGCGGTTGCCCCTACCCTCTTGTTGCTCTGCCTTGGTAGGCTGCAAAGGGAGGCTTCTCGCTAATGCCCATCGCCGCTCCATTGTTGCAGCAGTTTCAAACGCAGCTCGGCAAGCACGGCGTGTTGTTCCGTCCCGAAGACCTGAAGCTCTACGAGTACGACGGCGGGGTCGACAAGGCGCTTCCCGACGTGGTTCTCTTTCCGCGCTCCACCGAAGACGTCGTCTTCATCGTCCAAAAATCCATTGCCCATAATTTGCCGCTCGTGGGACGCGGTGCTGGTACCGGCCTCAGCGGCGGCTCGATTCCCCGCCGTGGCGGCATCATCGTGTCCTTCTCGCGCATGAACCGGATTCTCGATATCGACATCGAGAATGAGCGCGTCATCGTGCAGCCCGGCGTCGTCAACCTGGACGTGACCCAAGCCGTTAAGGCGCACGGGTACTTCTTCGCGCCCGACCCGTCCAGCCAGAAGTCGTGCACCATCGGCGGAAATGTCGCCGAGAATGCGGGCGGCCCGCACACGCTGGCCTATGGCGTCACGACCAACCATGTGGTGAGCCTCGAGGCGGTGCTTGCGGATGGCAGCGTTGTCCAGTTTGGCGACAAGGAACTGGACATCCCCGGCTACGACTTGATCGGCCTGCTGACCGGCTCGGAAGGCACCATGGCGCTGATCACCAAAGTCGGCGTTCGCCTGACTCGCTCGCCCGAAGTTGTGAAGACCATGCTCGCCATCTATTCCACAGCCGAGGATGCCGGTGCGACTGTCGGCGAACTAACCGCCCACTCCATAACCCCGGTTGCCATTGAGATGTTGGACGGGCCTATGTTACGGGTGGTCGAGGAGGCGACCCATGCCGGTTATCCGATGGACGCGGCGGCCGTGCTGCTGATCGAAGTGGAAGGCCTCAAGGAAACCGCCGAAGAACAAGCCATCGAGATCGAAGCCGTCTGCCGGCAATGTGGGGCTCGAGAATTCCGCGTCGCGAAGACCGCGGCCGAACGCGACCTCCTCTGGAAAGGACGCAAGAACGCCTTTGGCGCAGTCGGCCGGATTACTCCCACCTTCTATGTCCAGGACGGTGTTGTGCCTCGCACCAAAATCGCGCCAACCTTGCGCGCCATCGGCGAAATCGGCCGCAAATACGGCATCACCATCAGCAACATCTTTCATGCGGGCGACGGCAACATGCATCCCATCATCCCCTTCGATCCGCGCAAAGAAGGCGATCTGCACCGTGCGCAACTCGCGGGCGAAGAGATTCTCGACTACTGCATCGCAGCGGGCGGCTCCATCACTGGTGAGCATGGCGTCGGCATGGAGAAGGCGGAGCTCATGGCTCACCTTTTTAGCGACGACTCGCTCGACATGATCAAGAACTTCAAGCTGCTCTTCGATCCCTCCTGCTGCCTCAACCCCGGCAAGGTTCTGCCGCTTGGTAAGGGATGCACTGAAATCCGCCAGCCACCGGGCATGCTCCTGTAAAGTGGGCTAGCCTATTCCGAAGCCCCGTCGCGACCAATGATCGAGACTACCCAACGCCCGCTGTTTCTCCTGCTCTCCCTGGTAGCCCTGCTCCTGGTTTACGGGCTCATGAATGAGACAGACCTTGCAGCGCTGTTCCTGCTGGTCATGCTGTTCGTGGTGCTGCTTTCGGCCACCTTGCAGCTATCTGCACGCAAGAAACAGCGCTGGCCGGCCTTCGCCCTGGCCGTCCCGACTTTCCTTTCCTTTCTCGTGTACCACTTTGGCCGCATCCACCAAGCGGGAATTGTGGGATATGGATTACTGGCAGTCTTCTTTTCCTATACGGTCGTTCGCCTTTTGTCGAGGGTGCTCGCGAGCGGCGCCATCGACAGAGACCACATCTTCCTGGCACTCAGCGTGTACCTGTTGCTGGGATTCGGCTGGTTTGCCATTTACAGCGTCGTGGAGCTGCTATATCCTGGCTCATTTCACTCCACCGTGAACGGCCCGGTTATCTGCTGAATGCGGGAGACCGCATTTATTCAGCTTCGAAGCCCTGACCACGCTCGGCATGGGTGACCTGGTGCCCTTCAGGCCCCTGGCCGGAATCCTGACCGTGCTCGAGGCAGCCACCGGCGTGCTCTATGTCGGCGTGCTGGTCGCACGCCTGGTTTCCTCCTACGCCGAAGCACGGAAGAAGTAAGCTCGCTTAAACTCCAGCCTCAGTGCGGATGAGGACGCTGGCAGCGATCGGCGCATAACGCACAGCCGAAGTGTGTCTAAGCGCCCCTTAATCCCGTGAGAGTTAGGCAGGGGAACGGGCACCTAACGTTTAGGGCTACTAGGCCGATAAGCCTCTAGAGAAGATAAACATGGATATTCAACGGGCTAAGCGCATCGTCAGCATTTGCGAGACACAACCCATCACCGTTAAAGGTCTGCGGCACCTGCTTGATGAGACCGAGGACCTGGTTCTGGGGGACAGCCACAATTCTCCGGCGGAGTGGATGATGAGCGGTTCGGCTGAAAGTACGGATTTGCTGATTATCGACAAGGGTCTGGGGGCCCATCTCGTGCTTGAGGCGCTTAACCGGCTGCCGTCGGTCCGAAAAGGGCAGAACTTTACGCGGCCTGGTGTGGTGGTCTGGGGGCTGTCGATCACCGAAGCAGAAGCCTTGCGCTTTCTGCAGTCGGGCGCCCGCGGGATTGTGCGGAAGTCCGCCGATGCGGGCTCGCTGTTGGCTTGCTTACGTGCGGTGGCCGGCGGGAGAAGTTGGATGCAGGATTCCGTCTTCCGGGAGGCCCTACCGGCTGAGTCGCCAGTCCGCAGTGACCTGACGCCGCGGGAGCAGCAGGTCATGGAGTTGGTGGAGCAGGGGTATAAGAACCGTGAGATCGCGCAAGAGCTCGGGATACGGCCAGGAACCGTGAAGATCCACTTGAAACACATCTTTGAGAAGACCGGTGTGCACGGCCGCCACGGGCTGGCGCTGAGTGGTCTACGTCAAAAAGGCATAATCACCCTGATGTCACAGTAGTTCTGTACGCAAGACCACTTAAGTTAAACCGGCCCCCAGTTATCCGTTGCTATCCTGGGACTTGCAATCCCCCACAGCTCAATTCCTGCGCTACACCTGCTGCCTGTGTGTGTTTAGCTTGGGATTTGCCCGGATCCCGCTGTGTGCAGCCACGCTAACGAGCATTCTGCAGGCCGAGCTAGACCGCAATTTCAAGGCGCTTTCCAAAGCAGATCCGTCCCCCTACTTCATGTCCTACGAGGTAGACGAACAGGAAGGGGACTCGCTCTCGGCATCGCTGGGCGCGCTGGTGGCGAAGAACCATGCCCATTTGCGGGCCGCGGACACGACGGTTCGCGTCGGAAGCGACAAGTTCGATAACTATCATCCATACAAAGGTAGTTCCGGGAGCTTCACAAGCGCCATACAGTTGAGCCTGGACGATAATCCCAACCAGATTCAGCGAACACTATGGCTGGAGAGCGACCGCGTTTACCGCTCCGCTGTGCGCCGGTTGTTGCAGTTAAAGACCGACCAGCAACTACTGGCTGAGCAGGGCGCTGTGGCGGCCGACTTCTCGGTGGAGAAGCCCGAGGTTTATTCCAAACCCCCAGAGCGGTATCAATTCGACACCAAAGTCTGGACCGACAGGCTGCGCGCTTTGTCGAAGGAGTTCATTCAACACCCCGAGATTCTGTCATCACAAGTAGGGGTCCAGGGGCACCGCGAGGTGAAGACACTGGTAAACACGGAGGGAGCGGCTGTTGAGCATGGGACGACTCTCTACCGGTTTGAGGTGTCCGCTTCATCCTTGGCGCCGGATGGCATGGATCTGCGGACATTCGCATCCTTTGAGGCTTCGACGCCCGAGCGATTACCCCCGGATACGGATCTGCGCGCGGCGGTGAAGAAGGTAGCAGACCAACTGAGCGCACTGGTAAAGGCGCCGGTAGCCGAACCGGTGGTCTGTCCGGCAATTCTCTCGGGAAGCGCTGCCGCCGTGTTCTTCCACGAGATCTTCGGCCACCGCGTGGAAGGCCACCGGCAAAAGGACGTCGCCGAGGGCCAAACATTTACTAGGATGCTGGGCCAACCCGTGTTGCCCCCGTTTCTGAGCGTGACCTTCGACCCGACCCGCCACAGCATGCAGGGTGTCGACTTAAACGGCTACTACGAGTTTGATGATGAGGGCGTTCGTGCCCGTCCGGTGAACGTTGTCGAAGACGGCATTTTGAAGACGTTCCTGCTGTCGCGCTCGCCGGTTGGTGACTTCCAACACTCCAATGGCCATGGACGCCGGCAGCCGGGCATGGAAGTTGTCTCGCGGCAATCGAACCTGCTGGTTATCTCCACCAAGCAGGTCAGCGACAAGGAACTGCGCGATGAGCTGATCGCTGAGGTAAAGCGCCAGAACAAGCCCTATGGACTGTATTTCGAACAGGTATCGAGCGGCTACACGACCACCCGCCGGCAAGGCCTGCAGGCGTTTACGGTGGTTCCCCTGGTGGTGTATAAGGTATACGCCGATGGGCGCCCGGACGAACTGATTCGCGGCGTAGACATTGTGGGCACTCCGCTCGCCAGCTTCCGCAAGATTCTGGCGACCTCAGACCGGCTGGAAGTCTTTAACGGATACTGCGGGGCAGAATCGGGCAGCGTACCTGTGTCGGCAATCTCACCGGCGATTCTTGTTTCCGAGATCGAGATCCAGAAGAAACAGAATTCACAACAACTGCCGCCTCTGCTGCCGCGGCCCGGCACGCTAGTGGCGGCTAGCCAATAGGGCCATGCGTCTCCCAGCAATGAGTTGCCCATCAGCAATCCAAGCCGCATCGCCATGGAAGAGAACGCGCTATGTCGCGCGCCTGGCCGGCGCCGTCCTTTTGCTCGCCGCCGCCAGTCAAGGCGCTACGATCGACCCCGCTGTCGCGAAGGCGGTACAGGACGACCCTCAACTGCGGGCCATGAGCGATGAGCTGGCTCGCTCGCAGACCTTGCGGCTGAACGATCTGCCCCGGCCGTACTTCATCTCGTTCAGCAGCGACGATGTGGACCTCTTTACCGCATCCGCCAGCCTGGGGGGAATACTCAGCTCGGGTGATGGCCGAGTTCGAGTCGCATCCATTCAGGTGCGGCTAGGCGACTATAAGTTCGACAACATGAACTGCTCGTTCTCCGGTCAACTGCGGAGCGTGCCGCTGCCGTTGGAAGACGACTACACCGCGCTGCGGACCACGCTGTGGCTGGCCGCCGATCAAATCTATAAGCGCTCCACTGAGGAACTGGCGGCGAAGAAGAACATCGTGCGCGAGGCGCAGAACCCGGACTCGACCCCCGACTTCACGGCGGAACCGGGGCTGCAGTTGGTGCTTCCAGTGCCGGTAGCGGCGGTGGATGACAAGGCGTGGGTCGAACGCGTGAAAAGCCTTTCTGGACGGTTCGCCTCGCACAACGCCATCGTGCAGTCGAACGTCACGGTGAAGTCGATTGTTTCGACATTCCGCCTGACGAATACGGAAGGCTCGATCATCCGGACACCGGAGCTGTTTGCAGGCCTGGAGATCAAGGCCAGGGCGGTCGCTGACGATGGGAATCAGGTTTGGGATACCCTCTTCCTGAACGCATTGAAGGTGGCGGACCTGCCGAACGAGGCGAAACTGGCGGCGCTGGTGGATCAGGTGGCAACGGAGACCGAAACGATACGGACCGCCCCGCTGGCTACCGACTATTCCGGGCCGGTCCTATTTGAAAACCAGGCGGCGGCCGCCATGCTCGCCGAAGTACTCGCGGATGCGCTGCACGCGGACCGAAAGCCGGTCGCGCCGCAGGGACAGCCTCCTCAGTTGCTGGAGGGCGTATGGGCTACGCGGATCGGCTCGAAGGTGTTGCCGGATTGGGCCAGCCTGCTGGACGACCCCAAAGAGCGTCAGTTCGACGGCAAGCCACTGCTGGGCGCTTACGAAGTCGATGTGGAGGGCGTCGCGGCAAAACCTGTGCACCTGGTTGACAACGGCACGCTGAAGTACTTCTACGTGACCCGCACGCCAGTGCGAACATTCACCGGAAGTGATGGCCACGGCCGAATGCACGGGCCGTTCGGCGAGGCCTACCCACTGTTTGGGAATCTCTTCTTTCAGGCCGCCGTGACCGTGCCCAATGACCAGATGAAGGCGAAGCTGATCGACATGGTCAAGGCGAATGGATTGAAGTACGGCATGCTGATGCGTCGCATGGACTTCCCATCGACGGCGTCGCGTCAGGATTTGGAAGAGATCCTGAAGCAGGCAGCGGCGGGCGGCAACTCGCGCACCATCTCGCCGCCGATCCTGGCGTACCGCGTCTATCCGGATGGCCGCGAGGAACTTGTCCGGGGCGTCCGCTTCAAGGATTTCAGCGCCAAGGATTTGCGAAACATCGTTGCCGCCTCGGATGCGCCTTACGTATTGAACTACGTCAACAACGGAGCGCGGTTCGCCTGGGCCGATGCCGGTAGTGAAGCCAGCATGTCGAGCGTCGTGGCGCCTGCGCTGCTTCTCGAAAGCGTTGACCTCGGCAGGTCGCAAGACGACTTGACGAAACCACCCATAGTGCCCGCGCCGCCGCTGGTGGCGCCAACGGCCGCGAAGTAAATCATGCGCATTCTCAGCCGCGTCATCTTTCGCGAGATCATCGGGAGTGCCGCGCTGGGAACCGTGCTGTTTACGTTCGTGTTGTTCCTGCATAACCTCGACCGCTTGTTCGCCTTGTTGGTACGCAGTTCCGCGACGCCGCTGGTTGTCGCGAAGCTGTTCATCTTCGCCATCCCGTCGACCATTCCGTTCAGTCTGCCGCTGGGCGTGCTGGTAGGCGTACTGATTGCGCTCAGCCGCATGTCGGCCGACGGTGAGATCATCGCCATGCGGGCCGCCGGCGTGCCAAGCGTCACTGTGTCGCGGCCGGTTCTTTTGTTCTCCTTTCTGGGTCTGATTGCTACGGCCATGGCAACGTTGTGGATTACGCCGCTCACGCTGAAGCTGACCTCGGACATGGCGAAGGATTTGGCAGCAGCCCAGCTGACGACCGAGATCCAGCCCCGCATATTTGAGGAGCAGTTCCCTAATACTGTGCTTTACGTGGATGAGGTCGTGACGGGCTTGCAGGTAGTTTGGCATCGTGTGCTGATCGCCGACGTCACCACGCCGGAAGACCTCGAGGCGCAGCACAAAGACCGCGGCGAGGGGCCGAAGATCACGGTGGCCGCCGAAGCGATCGCGACGGCGGATCCGGAGCATAACCGCATCCAGCTGAACATGAAGAATGTTCGGACCATCTACCGCGACAAAGACGGCAAGGTCATTTCTGAAGCGACACCGGTTGGCGTGGTGGCACTGCAGGCCCAGAAGCCCAGCGAGTTGCACCTGAATCACGAAGTAACGGAGATCGACACCGGGCCACTCTATAAGAGGGTCTATCGGGATCGCGGCAAGCTCACGCAGGACGAGTGGGTGGAGGCGGCTATCGAGCTGCACAAACGGTTCGCTATCCCATTCGCCTGCATGCTGCTGGCGATGGTTGGCATTCCGCTGGGCGTCTCATCGCGCAAGGGCGGCAAGTCCACCGCGTTTGTGATGACCGTGCTGCTGGCGTTCTGCTACTACACCAGCCTGATCAGTTTGATCGGCCTAGCGAAGAAGGGCAGCCTCAGCGTGCCGGTCGCGGTGTGGACCCCGGACGTGGCATTCGCCCTGACCGGCCTTATTCTGTTGACACAGCTAGAGCGCCCCGGCGATCGGGATGTGATCGGCTGGCTTCGTTCGCTCTTCACGGCCGTGAGCAAGCGCTGGGGCCTCCATGGACACGCCGGCAGAGTAGGGCTTTCGATTGAGTCCCTCCGGCGATTCGGGCTGCGGCCGATGTTGATCGACGCCTACGTACTGAACGGCTTCATTTTCTACTTCGTGGGTACCTTGGCCGCGCTGGTGCTTTTGACGGAAGTGTTCACGTTCTTTGAGCTGGTCAGCGACATGATCAAGAACCAGATTGCGATGTCCAAGATGCTGGACTACTTGTACAATCTGGCGCCAAAGCTGATTTACGACGAGACGCCGATTAGTGTGGTGGTGGCATCGTTGATCTGTTTCGGAGTGCTGACCAAGAACAACGAAGTGACGGCGTTCAAAGCCGGCGGAATCAGCGTCCACCGCTTGGCGCTGCCGGTGCTGTTTGCGGCGGCCGTCATCAGCATTCTCCTGTTCACGTTCGATCATTACTACATCCCGGGAGCAAACCGACGCCAGGAGGCGCTGCGCAGCGAGATCAAGAAGAAGCCCATTCAGACCTACCTCCGCCCCGACCGGCAGTGGGTGTATGGAATGGGACCGCGGATCTACAACTACCGCTATCTGGATCCGCGCGAAGCGATCATGTCCAAGGTGAATGTCTATGAGCTTGACACGGCGAACTTCCGCGTGGTTCACCAGATATCGGCCGACCGGGCGGTTTGGGTGCCCAGCTTAAAGACCTGGATCTTCGTTAAGGGTCTGAGCAATGTCACGGACCGCTCCGATAACGAAAAGCCCTCGCTGTTCGAGGAGTCCTCTTTCAAGGAACTGGTAGAGCCACCGTCCTGGTTCGTTAAGGAAGAGAAGCAGTACAAGGAGATGGACTTCCGGGAGCTTGGGCGCTACATCCGGGAACTGAAAGCCAGCGGCCTCGACACCATTCGCCTGCAAGTGCAGTATCACAAGAAGTTCGCGGTGCCGCTGTTTGCGCTGATCATGGCGGTGCTGAGTATTCCGTTCGCCTTCATCGCCGGCAGCCGCGGGGCGATGACGGGCGTAGGCATTAGTTTCGGCATCACCATCGCGTACTTCACGGTGGGAACTCTGTTTGAGCAGATCGGCAACCTGAACCAGTTGCCACCGGCCATGGCGGCGTGGTCTCCCGACGTCATATTTGCCTTGGCCGGGCTGTACTTCATGGCCCGGATGAAGACGTAAGGTGGCATTCAGCGTGGGGAGCGGACCCGCCCTTGCACTTTCGTGCAACCACGCCGCGCCCCACTGGCGTCACAATAGAAGTTGGGGGACTTATGCCTGACCTTTGCCCGCAAGAATTGCGACGAAGCCTGACTCTCCGAGGAGCACTCAGCCTTGGTCTTCCTTTGTTCTGGCTTTGCTTGAGCCTCCCGCTCTCAGCCCAGTATCCAGGCCAATACCCACCGGGCCAGTATCCCCCGGGCCAGTACCCGAACGGTCAGTATCCAAATGGCCAAGGCACGGGCCTGCCTATTCCCCACCTTCCGGGCAAGAAGAAGAAAACCACCACCGACGACCAGGTTCAGAACGACCCCAACGCAGTCAGGGCAGAGGGGACCGTCATCAAGATCGACCAGAAGTCGATGGTCCTGGTCACCGGCGACTCCCGAAGATTCACTCTGGTCCTGGATGACAAGACCAAGTTCGTGAAGGCCGCTCCGTCGGATTCCAGCACGGATCCGTCCAGCACCAAGGGCAGCGCTTCTTCGGGCACCACCACCTCGAAGCCGGCGCCCGCACAGGCCATCAAACTGACCGACATTGAGAGCGGCTCGCTGGTTTCCTTTGTAGCGTCGCCTGATAGTAACGACAACCTTGTCGCCAAAATCGTCACGTTGGAGAAGGCTACCGAGCCAACCATGTCGAACCCCACCGGCGAGCAGGCACCTCCCCTGGAGCCCCGCAAAGCGGAGGACGAGGATGCCAGCCGGCCGAGCCAACCGATGACGCAGGTCGCTCCGCCCGAGCCGAGTGGGCGCCCGCACCTGACCCGCGGCGCGAAACCCGGCCAGGCGGAGGAAACGGACGACACACCCATCGCCTCATCTGACGACGGACTGACCTTCGAGAAAGGCGCCGACGCGACCAAGCCAAGGCAGCAGGACGAAAATGCGGAGCGGCTCCCGCCACCGCCTCCTCCGGATGACGACAAGTATGGGCTCATCCAAAAAGCTCGCGAATGGATCGCCACTTTCTCCACCAGCCTGCCGAACTACGTTTGCCAGCAGGTGACCACCCGCTATCAACTGGAATCGAAGGCAACCGGCTGGCAGGCCCTGGACTTGGTTTCAGCCGAAGTGGTTTACGAGAACGGGCACGAGGACTATCGCAAGATTGCGATTAATGGCAAACCGGTCAACAAGGGGATGATGGATATCCCCGGATCGCGATCTACCGGAGAATATGGCACGACTCTCCGCAGCCTGTTCTACGAGGGGACTCGCACCCGCTTCAAAGCGTCCGGCCCTGCCCGAACCAGCGGCAAGGAAGCGATTGTCTACGACTTCAAAGTTGCTCAGATGAACTCAGGCTGGGAGATTGCCCAAGGCGCACAGAGTATCACGCCTGCCTACAGCGGCAGCGTCTGGATTGAGAAGGCTTCAGGTCATGTTTTGCGCATCGAGATGCAAGCCGACCAGATCCCCAAGACGTTCCCACTAGACAAGGTCGAAACCGTGGTCGAATACGACATGGTGCGTCTGACCGGCGACAGTTTCCTGCTCCCGGTACATTCGGAAAACCTTGCTTGTGAGCGTGGCACGCCGTACTGCTCCCGCAACGTCATCGACTTCCGCAACTATCACAAGTTCGGGACTGATAGCACCATCACGTTCAGCAAGTAAGGGGAATCGCTCGGTTCATCATTCCTTCGTTGTGCACTCCGGCGCTCATCTGAGATCTGTGCTGGTAGGCAGTCAGTTGCCGAGAGTGCGCAGGTATCGTGTGGCCTTTGGCGAACGATTCACGATCAAGGCGGGAAGTTGTTAAGGGAGGGGACGGCCCTGACCTCCGGGGTCTTCACACCCCCGATGCCGGTCCGGTCCCCCTTCAGGAGGCAGTTCTCGCGTCCCGGCCGGTTGGGCCATTTCGCTCGAGGCCGCTTGGTTTTCTTCTCTTATTGGTAGAAGCTGCGGTACCAGGCATGCTTCTTCGTAATCGCCATGCCCGCGGGTGACAGCACTCCTTGGTCCGAAGCGCCGCAACTGCTTTCCACGGTACTGATGCGCCGCATGCCGGGAATGACGCTGGAGACGGCCGGGTGAGTGAGGCAGAAGCGCAACGCGATTTCGGGTAGCGTGCCCTGCACTCCGGCAAGATCTTTCTTCAATGCTTCAACGTGTTCCACCACCTGCCGTTTGCGATCGCCGCGGAAATAGAACTCGCGAAATTCGCCCGGTTCAAACTTGGTCTCTTCGCTGATGGCGCCCGTCAATCCGCCTTCATCGAGAGGCACTCGCGCCAGGACGCCCAGGTTGAGCTGTTGGCAGAGCGGGAATAGGTGAGCTTCCGGCGTCTGGTCAAAGACGTTGTAGATCACCTGGACTGCATCAATCAGGCCGGTCCGGAGGGTTTCCAGCGCGGAGTCCGGCTCATGCTCAGTTATCGAGATGCCCATGAAGCGGATCTTTCCGCTCGATTTCAAATCTTCGATCGCCCGCCGCCATTCGTCCGTTTGGGCCCAGGCATCCGTCCAGACGTGGAACTGCTGCAGGTCCAACCGTTCCATCTTCAAATTGCGGAGGCTCTCCTCGGTGGAGTTAACGATGTAATCGGGCGGAAAGACGTCGGAGATTGGGGTCGCGGGGCTGGCCGGCCAGATGCGATTCTTCGGTGGGATCTTGGTCGCGACATAGAGCTGGTGCGGTGCGGATCGAATGGCATGGCCCACAAGCTGTTCGCTGTGGCCGTCGCCGTACGCGAGAGCCGTGTCAATCAGATTCAATCCCAGTTCGAACGAGCGTTGCAAAGCCGCGAGCGATGCCTGGTCTTCACCGCCCAGCCACTGCTTGCCGCCGATGCCCCAAGCGCCGTAGCCGATTTCGCTAACCTCCAGATTGGTTCTGCCGAGTTTTCGATATCTCATGTGCTCCATATTACGTTGCTCAGACCTCGGCGTTCGGAAGCCGTGGAGGGGCGTCCTCTGACGGTCTGTGTGAGAATCCCAGCTCTGATGCCAACTGTGTAGGCACTCAAACGCTCCGGCTGGTTGGTTTGGCAGTAGAATCGTGGTCAGTGAGGGTACTGCTTTTATTCGTCCTTTCCGCGTGGCTGGCTTTCGGCGCAACGTTCAAGCTGTATCTGAAAGACGGCGATTATCACATGGTCCGCGAATACCAGGTTTTGGAGGACCGCGTCCGTTACTTCAGCACCGAGCGAGGCGACTGGGAAGAGATCCCGACAGAACTGGTGGATCTGGAGAAGACGAAACGAGAACTGGCCAAGATTGAGCAGGCGGCAAAGGAACAATCGGTATTCGAGAACGCCGAAGAGAAAGCTATCCGCGCTCAACGAAAAGAGCTGTCACAGATTCCCGACGATGCCGGTGTCTACTTCGTCGAAAGCGGACAAATCAAAGCCGTACCACTCGCCGATTGGCACGTGGAAACCAGCAACAAACGGAAAGCCCTTCAGATGGTCACGCCCCTTCCGATCGTGGCGGGTAAAGCAACCGTGCTGGTCAAAGGTGAGCATGCGGGCTTCACGGTGGACTCGTCGGAACCGGAGTTCTACATTCGCCTGGACCAGCGAGAGGACTTCGGCATCATTCGCCTCACGCCTAAGAAAGGCCAACGCATCGTCGAAAACATCAGCATTGTTCCGGTGACGAAGGAGAACTTCGAAGAGCAGAAGGAAGTGGAGACTTACCAGCGTGAAATGCAGCCAGGATTATTCAAGATCTGGCCCGCGAAGCCACTCGGAGCGGGCGAATACGCGCTGGTACAGTACACCACCGGCGAACTGAACCTGCGGGTTTGGGATTTTTCGTGCACGGCGGCGGGCGGCACTCAACCCGCACCCACAACCGACTCGAAGAAAGCCAAGGATTGAGCGGCACAACGCTCCCAGGTGTAGCGACTTGCTTGTTTGCGGGCCTCTGCTCTTAACCGCGCGGCAGTGTTAGGCGACGTTAAGACGTCCAATAGAGCACCGCGAATGTCGGAGACGCTAAGCGGGTCGACGAAGATCGCGGCGGGACCAGCCACTTCCGGGAGACTCGAGGTCTTGGATGTGACGACAGGGACGCCCGCGGCGAGCGCCTGTACTACTGGAAAGCCGAACCCTTCGTAGAGCGATGGATACGCCAGGCAACTGGCGCCGGCAGTCAGGCCGGGCATCCATTGCTCGGCGACATAACCGAGATAGCGAATCCCGGTTCGCGGTTCGCGGAGACGAGAAGCGGTTTCCTGGGCTGCCCAGCCAACGGGCCCGGCGATGACGAGGTCAAAGCTCGCGCACACGTCTTCAGGCAAGCCACGCCACGCATCGAGTAGCCGGCCGATGTTCTTTCGAGGCTCAATCGTGCCCACGCAAAGCACGTAGGGATGGTCGAGTCGGAGCTGGGCGGCAGCGTGGCGGGCTTGATCGGGGCCGGCCTCGAAGTATTCAGGCGCCACGCCGGAGTGAATGGTTACGATGCGGTGGGGCGATAGGCCGAGCATCTCGATCGCATCACGCCGAGTACTTTCCGAAACGGCAATGAGCTTATCGGCCGCAGGAACGGTGTGGGTGAAGAACCGGCGATCGATCCTCAGATTGAGTGGCGTGTGCGCCTCAGGAAATTTCAACGAGGTAAGGTCGTGGATGGTTGCGGTCAGGCGGGCCCTGCGCGGCCGGTAATGCTCCGCATTCGATGCATGGAACACATCCGCGTCTCGAATGCAGGCTTCGAGAATGGGCTGGACCCGGTCAGCGACTCGTGAAGTAAGGAAACGTGGAAGCGTCGCCAGCGTAGAGAGGATGGAACGGTCATGCCGAAGAGCCGGCAAGTCGGTAAGAAAAGGGAAGCCGGTAAAGCGGTTCGTTCCAGGCAGATTCTGCAGGGATCGGAGCCAATGCCAGATGTATGTCTTCACCCCGGCGCTACGCATGAGGAGTGCCGTGGCGTCGATAACGACGTTCATCGACGGTGGGGACCCAAACCGCAAAACCGCAACGGTCCTTCACTCATAGCGAAGAGCCTCGGCCGGCATGATTCGCGCGGCTGTTCCCGCGGGATGAAGCGTGGCCAGCAGACTGACTAGAATTGCCCCAGCCGCCACCCAGATGCCATCGATCCAGCGGCTCTGGAATGGAACGTAACTGATGGCATAAACCTCTTCGTCCAACCGAAGCCAGCGGAAGTGATCGAGCAAGGCGCACGCGGAGTATCCGACCGCAAGCCCGATCACGCAGCCCAGGCCGCCGATGATCAAGCCCTGCAAAACGAAAATGCGCCGGATCTGGCGGTGGCGCGCGCCCATGGACATCAGGATGGCCACGTCGCGAGTCTTTTCCATCACCAGCATCACCAGCACGACGAGGATGTTGAGTGCCGCAACCAGTTCAATCAGCCCCACGGTGATTAGGCTGACGGTTTTTTCAAGCCGCAGCGCGTTCAGTAAAGATCGGTTTTGTTCCATCCAGGTAGAGGCCAGCAGTCTCCGCCCGGTGAGAGCCTCCGCGGCTTGTGCCACGGCGGGCGCGGCGAACAGGTCATCGAGTCTCAATTCAATGGTATTGACCGTGTCGTTCAAATCGAGCACGCGCTGGGCATCGGCCAGGGAGCACAGGGCCCAGGTCGAATCCAGGTCGTAGAGGCCCGATTCAAAAATGCCGACGACCTTAAAGCGAAACGCGCTGGGCATTGGACCCATGGGCGTCAGCTTACCTTGATAGCTGATGACGGTCACCGGGCTGTTCAGCATCAAGCCCGTTTGCTGAGCGAGCTTCGATCCAAGTATGATCCCCGGCGGGCGCGAGCCCGGAACGAGGCCTGCGACGGAACCTTGCTTGAGGTGTTTCAACAGCTCCGATGAGTTCGACCCCGGTCCAGTGGGAATCCCTTTCAAAACTGCCCCGGAGCCAAGTTGAGGCCCTTTGATCGCTACCTGGCCGTACAAGCCCGGCGTGACCGACACAACGTGTGGGATACGGCTGAGCCGCGGCACCAACTGCTTCCAGTTTTCGATGCCGTAGAGTGGTTCGCGTTCCAGGACGTTGACGTGCGCCGTTGCACTGAGCAGGCTGCTTTGCAGCGTGTTTCGAAACCCGTTGTTGATGGCAAGCGCCACGATCAACGCAGCCACGCCCGCGGCAATGCCGAGTACCGAGATAACGGTAATCACTGAAATGACGGTCTGCCGGCGCTTAGCACTGAGATACCGAAACGCGATCAGCCATTCGAAGCGATTCATTTAGTCAGTGAGGCCCCGCAGTTTGCCGGCAATGCCGATTTCGCCCTCCGGCCGCAACAACGGAAAGAGAATAACATCACGGATCGAACGCGAATCAGTGAGTATCATCGTCAGGCGGTCGATGCCGATGCCTTCACCGCCGGTGGGCGGCATGCCGTAGCAAAGCGCGCGGACGTAGTCTTCATCCATCACATGCGCTTCTTCATTACCGCCCTCTTTTTGTGCGAGTTGCATCTCAAACCGCTTGCGCTGTTCCTGCGGATCGTTGAGCTCGGTGTAGGCATTACCGATTTCCATGCACGCCGCGTAAATTTCGAATCGCTCAACAAACAAGGGGTCGTCGGGCTTCTGTTTGGAAAGAGGCGAGTTCTCCACCGGATAGTCATAGATGATGGTGGGCTCGAAGAGCTGCGCTTCCACATGCTTTTCGAACAACTCCACCAACGCTTCACCAGGTGTATCCCGGCGTGATTGGCCCTTGAGCCAGGCAGGATCGGAGACTTGCGCCAGCGTGGGCTTGGGATCCTGCGGCCAGAACTCGACCACAGCCTCTCTCATGCTGAAGCGGCGAATGATGGAAAAGTCCAGCTGGCGTCCCTGGTAAGTTACGACCGGCGATCCGGTAGCTTCGATCGCGGCGGCACGCAGGAGTTCACAGGAGAGATCCATCAACCCTCGGTAGTCTGTATAGGCCTGGTAGAACTCGAGCATCGTGAATTCCGGATTGTGATGGGTCGAGATGCCTTCGTTCCGAAAGTTGCGGTTGATCTCATAAACGCGTTCGAGGCCGCCGACAACCAGGCGCTTCAAATACAACTCGGGTGCGATCCGCAAATAGAGATCCAGGTCGAGCGTATTGTGATGGGTGATGAACGGCTTCGCCGCCGCGCCGCCATAGAGAGGTTGCATCATCGGCGTCTCGACTTCGACAAACCCGCGTGTCTCGAGCTCGCGCCGCAACGCGCCGATGATCCTGGCTCGCGTCACGAACACCTTCCGCACGTCAGGATTTGCGATGAGATCCAGGTAGCGCTGCCGGTAGCGGGTCTCTACATCTTCAAGGCCGTGCCACTTCTCAGGCAGTGAGAGCAGGATTTTGGAAAGGAAGAAAAGCTTCTCGACATGGACGCTTAACTCACCGGCGCGAGTGCGGAACAAGTATCCTTCAACGCCGATGATGTCGCCCAGATCGAGCGACTGGTAAAGTTCGAAGTCGCGCTCGCTCAACGCGTCCTTTTTGATGTAAACCTGCAAACGCTGGCCATTCTGCTGGAGGTGTGCAAAGCCAGCCTTGCCCATTCTCCTCAGGGTGATAATGCGGCCCGCTACGCGAACGTTCACTGGTGCGGCCAGATCTTCGGCCGACTTGTCGCCATACTCCTCGCGCACCTGCGGAATCGTGTGCGTGAAGTCGAACGCCTGACCATACGGGCGGAACCCGAGCTTTTCAATCTGAGAAGCACGATCTGCGCGTTGACTCAGCAAGTCATCTTCTAATGCCAATGAGAAACTCCCTAAAACTGCAACTTCAAAATCCAGTTGGACGTGGTCCGCACGCTATCGAATACCGCGAGCGAGTACACTGTGATTTGCCCGCGCTCTCTATTGTCGTACCGGCTTACAACGAAAGGGCCCGATTGCCCGAAACTCTGGGCCGTATCGCTTCTTTTCTCGATCATTCCAGCCAAGGACAATCGGCCGAGGTGCTGGTAGTCGATGACGGCTCCTTTGATGGTACTGCGGGGCTGGTTCAGGAGTGGAGCAGAACAGACCCGCGCTTCCGTGTGCTGAACAATCCGGGAAATCGGGGCAAGGGATACGCCGTCCGGCATGGCATGTTGAAGGCGACGGGCTACTGGCGGCTCATGACCGATGCTGACCTGTCGACACCCATCGAAGAACTGGACCGGCTCTGGAAAGCTGCCTGCGAGCAGAACGCCGCGGTGGTGATCGGCTCCCGGGCAATCAATCGCAAGCTGGTAGCCAAGCACCAATCCTGGTTTCGCGAGACAGGCGGGCGTTTTTTCAACTGGGTCATGAGGGTCATTACGGGCCTGCCGTTCGCCGATACTCAATGCGGTTTCAAGCTATATCGCGCCGACGCAGCAGAGGCCGTCTTCTCGCGGCAAGTTCTTGATGGATTCAGTTTTGATGTTGAGGATCTATATCTGGCTCAGCGGATGGGCGTGAAGGTGTTCGAGCTTCCGGTAGCATGGGCGAACGCGGAAGGAACGAAAGTGACCGCGGCTGCTACCGTGAAAGCGTTCACCGATCTGGTGCGGATCCGATGGTTCGATTGGAAGGGAGTCTACGATTCCAGGCCCGTTCGCCGGGCGGGCGATGCCGGCAAGACTATCGTCCCTTAGGCGGGCGTAGCCGGAACAAAGCAGGCCATACGCCTCAGCTCGTTAGGCCCGCTTGCTCACGCGCGCGGGTCAGTGCTGGAGTTGTCACGCAGATGCCTGGCAAGCGCTGGGGTGACAATCAACTGTGCAGATACTAATGCTCAGCGGCGTATGATCACTTCCCGGAGGTGATCGCGCGTGAGGAAGAACTTCACCGATTGTGCTTTCTCAAACATCCGTTCAAGCGCTCGGTTGTTGAAGTACTGAACCTGGCGGGTGTCACCCCGCGGAGTCAGCAAGAGTGTTTTCTGATCCTGGATCCGGTAGTGATGGACTGGGATCTGCGATGCCTTTTGATCCGCATGGAAAAAGGCGAGTATGAGCCCGCCCGGCCGCATGACCCGCATCAGCCGATCGACCGTCTGCTCAAGCAGCGGCGAGGTGAGGAACTGCAACGCATCCCAAACAAGTGCGGCATCGAAGCTCTGGTCGGGGAAGTTGAGTGATTGGTCAAGGAAGCGCTGACAGTTGGCAGAAACCTGTTGCGACTCCAGGTCGTCGCCTTTGCCGAAGCACTGCTCAATAGTGGCCAAAACGTCATCCGAAGACAGCCGGTGACCGAGATTGGTTATGAAGCTGATGTTGGCCTGGCTAGCGCCGGCCAAGTCGAGAACCGACAAAGTCTCGGGGCTTTGGAGCACGCCTACAAACTGCTCGAATCCGCTGCTTTGCCTGGTGAAGGACGCAGGAACACCCTTGCTGCGAGAAGACGAGCGTACAGCATTCGAGTTCGTTGGACGGTTGCCCGAACTCGAGGTGCGCTCAACGGAGGCAGGATCGTTGGATATCTTCCGGAATCGGTCCCACAAGGAGGGTCACCCCACTCATCTCAGGTAAAAAGGGAGCCAGCCGCCCGAGCCGCTCTTTAAGCCCCCTCTCAAGATGTTACTTCGTTGTTGGCAACACTGGCGCCGGGGGGGGTGCCGTTTGCCCAACGGCTGGAGCAGGCGGAGGTACCGCTGGGCGAGCCGCTTGCGGCGCCGCGCCCTTTGTGATGTCGATGCTGCCCTTGAAGTAGGCGCCGTCCTCGATCATGATGCGGGTAGTTTTGATGTCTCCGATCAGCTTCGCTTCTTTCTTAATGTCGATCTTGTCGGCGGCTTCAACGTTGCCCTGAATGGAGCCGTAGATCACGACTTCGCGCGCTTTGAGACCCGCTTGGACGCGCGCGTTCGGCCCAATGGTCAAGCGATGCTCATGACATTCAATGGTCCCTTCCACTTCGCCGTCGACGGTCAGGTCTTCGCGACTGAAGATCTGTCCTTTAACCGTCACGTTCTTTCCCAATGAAGCAGTGCCTCCTGCGCGCGGAAGTGGCTCCGGATCGAAACTTCTGGTCGGACTTGACATAGTACTCGGTTCTCTCCTTATGGGGTCTACGGCCGGCGGCGCGGGTTGAATCGGCTTCGGCGGGTATTCGTCTTCTTTCCGTTTGCTCCACATCGGAACAGGGGCCTCCTCAAAACGTTTGCTTTTTATAGTACTACTTCAGGAAGGAAGACGAGAATGGAGCGCAAATGACGACAACTTCTTTTCGCCGCAAGATGCCGATCAAGATTTGGGATAATCAATTCGGTGTCAAAAGCCCGGGAATTGGAAATTCGTCTGGAGAGGGCAGAACAGCAACTGCGCCTTTTCCAGCGTGTTAGCCGATTAATGGCTCGAGATATAAGTTTTGAGAACATCCTGGAGCACGTGGTCGAACTGGTGTGCGAGTTCATGACCTGTGAGTCGTGCCTGATCTATCTGGTTGAAGATAGCGAACTGGTGCTATGCGCTTCAAACGCGCCAACCCGTGAGAACCTTGGCAAAGTGCGCCTCAAATTGAACGAAGGTCTAACCGGGTGGGTGGCGCGCGAGCGGCGGCTGCTGGCAATCTCCCGCGAGAGCTACAACGATCCGCGTTTTAAGTTTTTCAAGGACTTGCCGGAAGATACTTTCGAAGCGTTCCTGTCGGCTCCGATTATGTCGCAAGGCAAGGTGGTGGGCGTCATTAACGTCCAACATCGCCTGGCACACAGTCACACTGGAAGCGACATGGAAATGCTGAGCACCATCGGCGAGCAGCTAGGCTGCTTACTGGCGTTGTCTCGCGTGACTCGCGAAAGGGCAGCCAGCTTACCCGTTTGAGAGGCCGCTTAGCTCTTCTGGCGGCGGCTCTTGATTCAACTTCTTTCGAGTAGTGGTCTTCTTCCGGACAGTCTTTCCGGGCGAGGAGCTTGCGGCCTTTGATCCTGCCTTCACTGGCTCCGCTTGTTCTGGTGCTTCCTGGGTGGGTTCAGGGGCGACGCCGGTCTCAATTGAGGCCAGACTAAACTGGATGGCGGCAGGAGCCACAGCCTGAGGCACCGGAGTCTGATTCGGTGAATCCCGATGCTCGGATGGTTTAGTGTCAACCGTGGTTGTTTGCAGGACCTCCCGCACCGTGCTCTCTTCCGGCTCTGGCGGAACTCCGGACTGGGCGTTGTCAACGTCACGATGGCCATCGGGCTGATTCGGGCCTTTGTCTGAGCTGCTTTCCGGCTGCTCATTGGACTTCACCGTGGCTTTTCTGGGACGAAAACTGACGAAGTTACAGCGGCAGCTCGCACAGCGATATTTCTGCGCGCCGAATGCAACCAGAAAGTTGTTCAGGAAACCGACTTTGTAATAACGGCGCGACCACGTTGTAAGTTCCAGCCGCAAACAGCGGGGGCACTTGGCATAGCGCAGCTTTCCGAACAGCCAGATGCTAACCGAGAAGCGGTGAGTGCACCGCCTGCAGCGAAACGGATGGATACCCAGTACCCCGCGCAGCCGCTCAGCCCAGTTAGCATACCGGGCCCGCCGGATCTGTTTACTGCCGCAGTTTGCACATTCCAGGCTCGGTATGTTCACGGACCAACCGCTTCTGCTTTTCTACGCAAAGCCGCATATTCCATCTGATAAGCAAGGAACCCATTCTTCAACCGGCCAAACAACTCTGGTGACTGGTTCAACGCGCGTCCTTCGATCTCTGTTACTGGCAGGAGGTCCCGGGTGGTTGAGGTTATAAATACCTGATCGGCAATCTCGAGGTCAACCGGCAGGAGGTCATGCTCTTCCAGGTGAACGCCGTCGATGTGAATATCCTCGAGCAGCACGGCCCTTGTGACGCCGGCCAAGCAGCCGGACGTCGCGACAGGCGGAGTCCACACCTGGTTTCCGCGGACGATGAAAATGTTCGCGGAAGTGCATTCGCTCACCTGTCCAAACTCGTTCAGCAGAATCACTTCGTCGAAGCCGCGTTCGTGCGCTTCTTCATTCCAAACCAGATTCTGCGACCAGGACGTGATCTTCGCACCGGCGAATTCAGATGCCGCATGGCGGCCCTGGGGCGTGTACATAAGCCGCACAGCGTTTCCCCAGGGATTGAGGTCGGCTGTAAATGCGACGATATCCGCGGCACGTTCGATGCCGGGTGCTTCGAACAGACCACCTTTGTTGCGTACAATGGCGACTCGTAACGTCGCATTGGCTGCATGGTTGGCCTCCACGAGCCGGAGCAGCATCTCCTCCAGATCGTGGGCGCTGATGTCCAGCGGCACGCGCATGCGCACGGCATCCCGCTCAATGCGCTCATAGTGGCGTTGATAGGCAAACAGCACGCCGTCGTAAACGCGGATTGTAGTAAATACACCCCATCCGTTCATGAAACCAACCTGACCGGGCGAGATTAACTTTTCGCTTGTCGCGTGGATTTCCCCGTTATGAAGGAGATAGGCGTGCATGAACGTATCTTATCGGACGGAGCAGGAATGTCGACTTAATAAGGGAACTATCCATTAAACCACTCACGGCGTTCGGCGCCCAGATCGAGATTTCGGAACAAACTTCGCAGCGCGTTCCCGCGATGGCTCACCTGAAACTTGCGGTCCGCCGGCACCTCCGCAAAGGCACAGCCAAGGGCGGGAAAAAAGAATAACGGGTCGTACCCAAACCCCTGAGTTCCGCGGGGCGCCTCAAGAATCTGGCCCTCAACAGTCCCTCGCGTCACGCTCAGCACTTGGCCCTGGCGAGCCAGAACGACCACTGACACGAACCGCGCGCGGCGATCCGAAATGCCCTTCAGTTCCTCAAGCAGCCGAGCGTTGTTCTCCGCGTCCGTCGTCGCTTCCCCAGCAAAGCGGGCCGAGCGAACACCCGGAGCTCCATCGAGCGCCTGCACCTCGAGCCCGGAGTCTTCCACCAGCACTGGCTCCTCCGTGTACTGTGAGTAATAAAGCGCCTTCAGCCTGGCGTTTTCTTCGAACGTGGCACCGTCTTCCTCCGGCGCTGGAAGGTCTCGCAGGCCCGGCAGTGGTTGGATGTGGACGTGAGTGATGCCGGCTTCTGAACTTGCGAGCAGCATCTCCCGCAGCTTGCCTGCATTGCTGGTGGCGGCGTAGATAATCATGTCCCGGATCTATGCCTTCGGGCGGTTCAGGGCTTGCTTTTGCTGCAAGGACAGGTCCGCGATGCCTTGTTTGGCCAAGGCCAGCAAGGCGGCCATCTGGCCGTCATCAAAGCTCGATTTCTCGGCGGTCGCCTGGACCTCAACGAACCGGCCACTGCCCGTCATGACGACATTCATGTCTACTTCCGCGCGCGAGTCCTCTTCATAGCAAAGATCAAGCAGCGGCACGCCGGCCAGCATCCCTACGCTGGTGGCAGCAACGGAATCAAGCAGCGGAGACTTCAACACCCTCTTGTAACGCACCAGCTTATCCATAGCTATGGCCAGCGCCACCCAGGCTCCCGTGATGGCAGCGGTTCTTGTTCCGCCGTCGGCCTGAATGACATCACAATCGACAATCACGCTGCGTTCACCCAGGACGTCCAGATCCATCGCAGCCCGTAACGACCGGCCAATCAGCCGCTGGATTTCCTGGGTGCGGCCGGATGGCTTGCCTTTGGTGACCTCGCGTGCGGTCCTGGTTCCTGTAGCCCTTGGCAGCATCGAATATTCCGCAGTCACCCAGCCTTTGCCGGTGTTGCGAAGAAACGCAGGCACGCTATCTTCAACCGTCGCGGCGCACAGCACCCGTGTGTTACCTACTTCAATTAGCACCGACCCTTCCGCGGTAATGAGATAGTCGGTTGTAATCTTCAGCGGGCGGGCTTGATTCGCGGCGCGTCCGTCAATTCTCATGTGTTCTCTTACCTCTCAAAATCCAGAGCGCAGCGCGAAGAAAAAGATGAGGCTCAGCGCGATAATTCCCAGCACCAACAGCACAACACACGGAATCGCCCCTTGGCGGCGCGACTTCTCCGATAGCTGCTGCTTCGATGCTTTCTTAATTCTTGTGGCTCCCATGCATCTAACAGCTTACTGGGCGAGCCCGGCAGCGCGTGCCGAAGACAAGGGATGTTTCAAGGCCGATCAACAAATGTCGAGAAGAATCTCGACACAGCAGGCCTGGCGGCCCGCACCACGTCGAACATCTATTTCTTGAACAGATTGTTGAAAGCTTCCCGCGCATCCGTGGCGGATCGAGGTGTGGCTTGCGGCGACACGTCCGGACGCGAACCGTTCTGGACGCTACCGCTGGGCAACCCGTCGCGGGCCACCGTCACTCTCGGCGAGAAAAGACTGCATTGATTGCCTGCGTCTTTCACCGGAATCCGCTCTGGGATTGGTTTCAAGCACTGGAAGCGCGTCGACGGCTCAAAGTGGGCACACTGCTTACAGCAATGCAGGGCCGTACCGCACTTGGGGCAATTGCCTCGAAAGTCGGTGTCGGCGGGTAACGCCATCGCGCAACTGTAGCAGCGCGACGCAACCACACTTTGAACAAGCCGAGGAAGCTTCGGGCCCGTGATGTCCAGGGGAGGACGCGAGCCTTGCTGCTTGGGGCGGTCGGACCGATATGAGTCATTTCGGTCGGACTCCTGGTATCCCCGCTGTTTATATCTGCGATCTCCGTCCATCGTCGTTGATCGGCTCCTTAGAGATTACAAAAAGAGTGACCCAGTCGCGAAACAGTTGATCGGAGTTTGAGACTGGTCACAGGCGTAAATCAGATGCAGTTCCAGACGAATCGGCTTGGCTCGAGGAAGGCGCCGGAACTCCTTGAAGGATGCGGAACCCAAATTTCGGGAGGCCAACTGAGGTCTGGCTCCGCTTGCACCTAGTAACTATGTACCATGGATCGGTTGACAGCGCTAGTACAATCCTAACATTTCCACATAACCTGGGGTTTGTCCCAGGATTATGAGTAGTAAACCCCAGGCCACAGGGAGCCCTATTCGGAGACCCACTTCAAGGGCGCATTGCAAGGCCGCGTGAGAGGGTTCTCAAAATGATTGGGACTGATACGCATAGAGAAACCCAGCCTACCGGTCTCCCGGATTTGATATTGGCTGGCGAAGACAAACGCATCGCCTTTCTGTTCGACGGCCGCCAGCGGCACGGTCTTCGAATCCTCCAGCTGGCCCGTCACGCCGATTCGACCTATGATTGCCTCCACTCGTACTTCACTCGGCTTTAACCCGCCCAAATCGGCCACAGCGCGCAATGGAAGCAGGGCCCCATTCAAGATGGTCTGGTCGGGTCCCGCGCTTACTTCTAGGAACTTCACGTTGCCCCAGGCTTCCTGGATTCGCGCTTCCCAGACCGTCTTCTGCCGGGCCACCGCAAAATCGTCAGCCGAGGCTTTGGTCCACTCTTTGTGCGCCGGCACGTATAGATCGGACATGTACTCCGCCACCATGCGCCCGGAACTAAACTGCGGTGTAATGTGCGCGATGCATGTCTTCATGCGACGCACCCATTCTATGGGCACACCTTGATCACGATGTTCGTAATACATGGGAACAATCTCATTTTCAAGCGTGGAGTAAATGGCGCTGGCATGGATCTCGTCCTGACCTTCGGAATACGGTTCGCGATTTCCAATGGCCCAGCCACCGGAATACTCATACGCTTCGTCAAACCAGCCGTCTAAAACACTGAGGTTGAGCACGCCGTTCATTGACGCCTTCATGCCGCTGGTGCCGCAAGCCTCTTCACCTCTTTGCGGGTTGTTTAGCCAGACATCGACGCTCTGGATCATTTCACGCGCGACCTGGATGCCGTAGTCCTCTACAAAAACGAGCCGACGCGAGATATCCGGATCGCGCGACAGACTGACAATCTCTCGAATGAAAGTCTTGCCGGGATTATCCTTCGGGTGCGCTTTGCCGGCAATGACAATCTGAACCGGCATATCCGGATTGTTCAGGATCTTCTTAAGCCGCGCTACGTCGCGAAGCACCAAGGTGGCCCGCTTATACGTGGCAAACCGGCGGGCAAAGCCGATGGTGAAGGCCTCCGGATCGAGCACCTCCGACATCCGTTGGATCTCAGAGGCGGGAGCCTTGCGCAGGATGGCCGCTGCCCTGGCCCGCTCGCGGATGAAGGCAACCATGCGCCGCTTGCGCTTGCGATGCACTTCCCACAGTTCCGGGGAGGGGATTTCATTCACCAGGCGCCAAACCTTGCTGTCTTCTAACTGCTCTCGCCAGTCAGGCTGGAGGTATTGATCGTAGAGCTTTGCCAGATCGCCATTCACCCAACTGGGCGTGTGTACACCGTTGGTGATGGACGTGACCGGCACCTCCGCGGCAGGTAACTTCGGCCACAGGTCCTGGAACATCTCTTGCGAAACCTTCCGATGCAGCACGCTCACCGCGTTTCGGAAAGCCGATGTCTTCAGCGCCAGCACGGCCATCGAAAAGCGCTCGGCCGGATCATTCGCATTCTTCAGTCCCAATCGCATCAGCTTCTCGAATGGGATTCCCGCCTGCTCCACATACCTGCCGAAGTAATCGAACATCACACCGGAGTCAAACAGATCGATTCCGGCCGGCACTGACGTATGAGTCGTGAAGACATTACTAACTCGGGTGGCCTCGAGGGCCTGCTCAAAGGTCAGCCCGTGGTCTTGCATCAACACCCGGGCTCGCTCCAGACCCAGAAAGGCCGAATGCCCTTCGTTCATGTGGTAAACCGTTGGCCGGTAGCCCACACTGGCGAGCGCCCGCAGACCCCCAATACCCAGTACGATCTCCTGGCGAATGCGCTTATGGTAGTCGCCGCCGTAGAGCTGGTCTGTAATCTCGCGATATTCCTGCGATTGGTTCAGCGGAGTGTTCGTGTCGAGCAGATACAGCGTCACACGCCCGATATCGATGTGCCAGACCTTAATCCATGTCTCGCCGGCCGGCAGCAGCACGCTGACCACAACCTCGTTGCCGGACTTATCGAGGCAGGGACGGACCGGCAACGTGTAGAAATCATTCAGCGGGGTGCGCTCCTGCTGCCAACCATCCGGATTCAGGGACTGCTGCAGATAGCCCTTTTGGTAGAGGAGGCCCACGCCCACCAGCGGCATCGAGGAATCACTGGCCGCCTTCATGTGGTCACCGGAGAGAACGCCGAGACCGCCCGAGTAGATCTGCATACAGTCGAGCAGTCCGTACTCCATGGAGAAATAAGCGATCGCCGGGTCGCCCGGCCTGTGCTCATTCCTCGCCATGTATTCGTCAAAACGTTTGCACGCTTTGTCGTACATCGCCAAATACCGCGGGTCGGAGGCGGCCGCATCAAGGGCCGCTTGTGGCAGCATACCGAGCAACTTGATGGGGTTGTGATTAGATTCCTTCCAAAGGACGGGATCCAGCCGGCGGAATAGAGCTCGGATGGAGTGATCCCAACTCCAGACCAAGTTGTAACCCAGCTCGAACAGTCGGCCCAGTGAAGCGGGAATGGCCGGACGAACCAGCAGTTCCTTTAACGGTTGAACGGAATACGGCATATTCTAACGGAAGTACACTACGATACCAGAGCATTTTCTGCGCGTTTTGCGGTGTAACAATCTGACCGGCTCCGGCATCAAAAAGCGGTAGACTGCGTCCCAAGGCTCTCGCGAAGCCCGTAATTCCCGTAACCGTTTCGAAACACAGGCCATAGCCCCTAACCCAAAGACGGGTCCCGATGCCAACTTTCGCCACCACTGACACCTCTCATCTGACTGATTCAATCGGCGACATCAAACGAGCACACAAGGAACTCGTCCAGGCACGCCACGAGAGTGACCGCCTGTTTGAGATCCTGCTTCCACAGTTTCTCTATGATCGGCCGATCGCCGAACGCCATCGTGTGGTCTTCTATGTTGGCCACTTGGACGCCTTCGATTACATCCAGAATTGCCGGGAAGGCCTTGGTGTCCAGTCGCCTGAACCGGCGCTGGACGCTCTTTTTCAGGCCGGTATCGATCCCGATTCCGGGCACCTGCCCATGGACGCACCCTCTGATTGGCCCACCCTGGACCGCATTAAGGCGTATGTCAATAAGACGCGCGAGGCAGTGGACCGGTTGCTTGAAGAGGCGCCGGCCGATGCGGTCCACATGGCTCTGGAGCATCGCCTGATGCACCTGGAAACTCTGGCGTACATGTTCCATAACTTTCCCCACGAAAAGAAAACACGGCCGCCGCTTTCTGAATCCATCACAGGCTCTTCCGCCATCCCAGTTCACAGCAAGTGGTGCACGGTCGAAAAGGGCGAAGCTGTTCTGGGAAAGGCTCGGGATGGTTCTTTCGGCTGGGACAACGAATACAGCGAGCACCGGGTAACCGTTCCGGCTTTTCGCATGCAGCGCTATAAGGTGACCAACGGAGAATATCTGCGGTTTGTAGACGACGGAGCCCCGCTGCCCTCGTTTTGGGTGCGCTCGGGGGACGGCCTCAATTACCGGGGCATGTTCGAATCGATTCCCTTGCCGATGGACTGGCCCGCTTACGTAACTCAGCGTGAGGCCCAGGCTTATGCAGGGTGGCTGGGCAAGGAGTTACCTTCCGAGCAGCAGTTTCATCGCGCCGCTTTCGGCACCCACTCGCAATGCAGCCGCGAGTACCCTTGGGGCAATAGCCCACCGAATCACACCCTCGGCAACTTCGACTTCAAGCGCTGGGATCCTGAACCCGTCACCGCTACATCCTTGAACGAGAGCGCCTTCGGCGTGCTACAAATGCTGGGTAATGGATGGGAATGGACCAATACACAATTCGGGCCATTTGAGGGCTTCGCTGCCTCGCCGCACTATCCCGGCTATTCGGCTAATTTCTTCGACAGCCAGCATTTCGTTTTGAAGGGCGGCTCACCACGGACAGCAGCCCGCTTATTGCGGCGCTCGTTCCGAAACTGGTTTCGCCCGGATTATCCCTACGTGTATGCGACCTTCCGCTGCGTAGAGAACTAGAGAGACTCCTATGCAAATAGCCGTTCAGCGCGAACTCGCCCCTTTCGCCTTTGACGTTCTCGAAGGGTTAACCAAAAGAGAGAAGTCCCTCCCGCCACGCTATTTTTACGATGATCTCGGCAGTGCGCTCTTTCAAGCCATCACCCTCTTGCCCGAATACGGTTTGACGCGCGCCGATGAGCGATTGCTCGAAACACAAGCGCCTGCATTGTCCGCTCAACTGCGGACTCCATTTCTGATTGCTGAACTGGGGTCGGGCGATGGATCCAAGACCAGTCATCTTCTCCGCGCCGCGGGCGTCCATGGAGAACTCGTCAAATACTGCCCCATCGATATCTCCCCCGCCGCCCTCGAGGTTTGCCGGCGAGAACTTGAGCCTCTCGCTCATGTGCGACCAATTCTGGGCGATTACTTCACGGGTCTTCGCCAGGTTCGAGACCAGCGCACGGAGGGCGATCAGTTGTTGGTGCTCTTCCTGGGCAGCACCATTGGCAATTTCGATCGTGAAGCGATTCCCGAGTTTCTCGAAACGGTACGCGGCTTCCTGAAGCCGGGTGACCTTTTCCTGCTGGGAGCCGACCTGGTAAAGCCCGAGGAGTCGTTGATAGCTGCTTACGACGATTCGCTCGGCGTTACCGCCGCCTTCAACTTGAATCTCTTGCGCCGCATCAATACGGAACTTGGCGGCAACTTCAATCTCCGCGCGTTTCGCCATCAGGCGTTCTGGAACGGAGAACAGCATCGCATCGAGATTCACTTGATTTCGAGCGTCGAACAAGTGGTCTTCGTGGAGGCCTTGCAACTCGCTGTCACCTTCCGGGAAGGAGAATCGATCTGGACCGAATCCTGCCACAAGTTCAGCGTGCCAGAGGTCGAAGCATTTGGCCTCGAAGCCGGCTTCGAGGTAGTCACCACATGGACCGACCAGGAGTGGCCATTTGCCGAATCTCTGTGGCGTGCGCGCTGACTCGTCTCCGACCTTGCGACCGTCGCGGCGAAGTCCCAAGGTAGTAACTTGGAGCATGACCGAGCCGGAGACCACCTCTGTCCTTCCTCTCTTTTGAAAACGTCACGTATCATGCCGGCGGCCGGCCGATTCTCGAGAACCTGAGTTTCACGCTCGAATCCGGCGAGACGCTGGTACTGCTGGGCCAAAGCGGTTCGGGCAAGACCACGGCGCTGCGTCTCGTCAATCGCATGCTGTCGCCTGCTTCGGGCCGCATAATGCTGGACGGCAGCGACATTCAAACGGTGGACCCTATCGCGCTTCGGCGTCGCATCGGATACGTAATTCAGGAGGTCGGATTGCTGCCGCACTGGACGGTCAGTCAAAACGCCGGCCTCGTGCCAACCCTCGAATCGTGGGCTGCGGATCGCACCGCGGCGCGGGTGGCGGAACTGTTGGATCAAGTGGGCCTGCCGCAGACGACGTTTGGCCACCGCTACCCGCATGAGCTCTCGGGCGGCCAGCGGCAGCGTGTTGGTGTGGCCCGCGCGCTGGCCAACGAATCGAAGCTGCTGCTATTCGACGAGCCGTTTGGGGCACTCGATCCAATTACCCGGCACGAGATGCAGCAACAGTTTCTGGCGCTGCGAACCCGCTACAATATCGCATCGGTGTTTGTCACCCACGATGTGGCCGAAGCGCTCGTCCTGGGCACGCGCGTCGGTTTGCTCGAAAATGGCCGGCTTGAGTTGCTGGCAACACCGGAAGAGTTTCTCCGGACCGAACTGAAGTCCGCCCGCCGTTTTCTCGATACGCTGCCCGCACTGCCGGCCCGAAACCAATGATCTGGCGAAGTCTCCTCCGCGAAGTTCTTTCCCTAACGCTCGAGCACCTTTATCTGGTGGGTATCGCGGCCACCTTCGCCATCGCCTTGGGAGTGGGTTTCGGCATCCTGGGCACTCGTCGGCCTGGCCTTCGCCGTGTCTCGCTCGCCGTCGCCAATGTCCTCCAAACCATCCCCAGCCTCGCGCTGTTCGGCTTCCTGATCCCGATCCCTTTCATCGGCGGCATCGGGCAGCACACAGCAATTCTGGCCCTGGTGCTCTACGCGCTTCTGCCGGTGTTGCGGAACACCATCGTCGGAATCATGGGCGTCGATGCGCCTGTTCGCGAAGCGGCGATTGCGATGGGCATGACGGATGCCCAACTGCTTCGTTACGTCGAGCTTCCGCTGGCTGCGCCCACCATCGTTGCCGGAATCCGAATCGCCGTGGTTGCCACCATCGGCACTGCAACCATCGCAGCAGTGATTGGCGGAGGCGGTCTGGGGGTGCTCATCTTTCGCGGAGTGGCGTCGGTGGATGTCCTGTCAATTCTCGCGGGCGCCATCCCGGCTGCGCTGCTGGCTCTACTGGCCGACGCCGGCCTGGGTATCCTGGAGCGCGGCTCCAAACGCCGCTGATATGCCAACAGCCCTCCTGCGCTACTGCGTCAGCATCGGAATCATCCTGTTGTGCTCTTCGTGCGCACCGCGGTCCAACATCGTAGTGGCCTCGAAGAACTTCACCGAGCAGGTGCTGCTGGGTGAGATTGCTGCCCAACAGATTGAGCGTCGATTGTCGGTGCACGTCGACCGCAAGCTCAACCTCGGTGGTACGTTGCTGGCTCATCAAGCGTTGCTCAGCGGCCAGATTGATCTCTATCCCGAGTACACCGGAACGGCGTTGACGGCGGTACTGAAACAGCCACCTACCAGCGATGCCAATGCAGCTTTTGAAACCGTGTCGCGCATGTACCTCGATCAGTTTCGCTTGAAATGGCTGAAGCCGCTCGGGTTCAATGACACTTTTGCGATGGTGGTCAGAGCCGCCGACGCCAAGTCCCTGCCCGCTCCAACTTTATCGGCGGCAGCGGGCCGCGAGTGGCGGCTCGGTGTGGGCTATGAGTTTCTGACCCGGGCCGACGGGCTTGTCCGGCTCAACGAGACGTACCAGCTCAAATGGCGCGGCGACGCCAAGACCATGGACTTGGGTTTGCTTTACCAGGCACTTGAACAATCACAGGTCGATATGGCAGCCGCCAATTCCACCGACGGCCTGCTCAGCTCCAGCCGCTTCGCCGTATTGGCCGACGATCGCCACGCCTTCCCGCCTTACCAAGCCTGCTTTGTGGTTCGCCTCGCCGCACTCAGCAAAGACCCCCGACTCGAGTCCGCGCTGGCCGAACTCTCCGGCAAACTGGATGAGAAGACCATGCGCGAACTGAACCGCCGGGTCGACCAGGACCACGAGCCGGTAGTGCAAGTGGCGCACGATTTCCTGGCCACGAGATGACCTAGCCTGAGGTAGGACGCGAGACTTTAGCCATTGGGGATGTCGCGGACCCATCCTACTTCCAGGGTCGTCGTCAATCAAACCCAATGAAGGCCCATTCCCTCGACGTAGGGTGGGCGCCCTTGCCCGCAACCGACGCATCGTCGGTTCACCCAGGGGTCTTGTATTCCTAATCGTCCTGATGGAGCGTGGCGGCGACGGGTTGACAGGCACTCGACCATCGATACTGGCCAGGCTCGGCCACCAACCGGGCCTTTACGGGATTAAGCTCGATATAACGTCGAATCCGTTCCATCTCGGCCTCCGAACGAACCTCGTGATCGTAGCTCTCAGACCAACAGTGAACCGGCGTAGCGCCGGTTGCGGGCAAGGGCGCCCACCCTACAATCGACGGACGGGCGCTCTTCGGGTTTCTACGGGCGATTAGGATGAACGGGCACCCACGCCGAGGTCTCCCAATCCAGCCAACCCGCATGGCCATGCCAGCAACTCGCCAGTCCATTTTCGCCGTCTCGCTATACTTTTAGAGGAGTCCTTCACTCGCCCAGGCACACCGTACAGGTCCATCCCCGTTGATCAACAAGTTAGTTCTTTCCAATTTGAAGCACCGCTGGGTGCGCACACTCCTCAGTGCGCTCGTCATCGGCGTTCAAGTGACATCCATTCTCACGCTGGTTGGCTTAAGCCGCGGCATGCTGCAGGACACGGCGAATCAGAGGCGCAACCTCGGCGCTGACATCGTTCTGAGGCCCGGCTCGTCCACCGCGTTCGCACTTTCGTCAGCGCCGGTAAATGCCAAGTTCATCCCATTTGTCGCCAAGCAGCCGCACGTCAAGCAGGCCGTTGGGATTTACTCAATGCCTGCCGTGCTCCTGACACCCGTCAACGGTATTGACCTGGAGCAATTCACGAAGTTAGGCGGCGGATTCCACTTCATCAGCGGCGGACCGTTTCAGGGTCCGGACGACATCATCATCGACGAGTATTATGCCCGCCAGAACAACCTCTCCGTCGGGCAAACGATTCAAATCATTCATCACCCCTGGCGCATTTCCGGCATCGTGGAGAGTGGGCGCTTGGGGCGCTTGGTGGTTCCGCTTAAAACGCTTCAGGAACTGTCTGGAAATCCCGACAAGGTGAACCAGATCCTCGTCAAGATCGACGCCCCGGACCGCACCAACGAAGTGGTCGCCCAACTGAATAAAACTCTGGAGGGCAACCTCCAGGCCATCTCCATCGAGGAGCTAGCTTCGCAGTACAGCATTAACAATCTGCCTCCGCTCAAAGCGTTTATCGCTGTCATCACTGTACTCTCGGTTTTCGTCGGGTTCCTGGTGGTGTTTCTCTCCATGTATACAGCGGTCATTGAGCGTACCCGCGAGATTGGTGTTTTGAAAGCGCTCGGCGCCCAGCCCTCGACTATCCTGAACATCCTGGTTCGTGAAACAGTAGTGCTCGCCGGAACCGGATCAATCATCGGAATCGTGCTGGCGTTTGGCGCGAAGGCCCTGATTATGCGCTTGGTGCCCGCCTCCCTGCAGGTGGTTACGGTACCGGAATGGTGGATTTACGCCACGGGAATTGCGCTCTTGGGCGGTCTGCTCGGCGCGATCTATCCGGGCCTCAAGGCCGCGCGCCAGGATGCAATCGAGGCCCTGGCCTATGACTAGCTCTTCGCACATCATTGAAGTTCGGGGCCTTCGCAAGATCTATCACGTGGGCGAAGTCGATGTGCACGCCCTGCGCGGAGTCGACCTCACGGTCGAACGCGGCGAGTTTCTCGCCGTGGTTGGCCCGTCCGGCTCCGGCAAGTCCACGCTGTTCCACATTCTCGGCGGCCTCTCTGCGCCCACCGATGGCGAAGTGATTATCGATGGCCAGAACATTCGTGATCTCAGTGATTCCGGGCGCACCGAATTGCGCCAGCGCAAGGTCGGCTTCGTCTTTCAGAAGTACAATCTGTTACCGACTCTTTCCGCGCGAGACAACATCGAGATTGCACGCTACCTGGCTCACAACAACGGGCCCACGGATCCGCACTTCGCCGAAGTGCTCGACCTGCTGGGCATCACACAGCGGCTCAATCACAAGCCCAGAGCGCTCTCCGGTGGCGAACAGCAACGCGTCGCCATCGCCCGCGCCATGGTTAATCAGCCGGCCATTCTGCTCGCCGACGAGCCCACCGGCAATCTTGATACGGAAAACTCAAACGCTGTGCTGAACCTGCTCCGCGAAGTGAACCACAGGGTAGGTCAGACCATTCTCATGATCACGCACAACCCCGAGGCAGCGAGTTTCGCCGACCGGATTGTCTCCATGCGGGATGGACGAATACTGGACTCGACCTGATCTACATCCAGGCGAAACGATGGAAGGACTCGGTCGGTCGACCGCTTGTCCAAGCGTTCGCCGGAAGCCTGGAAGGTTTTCGAGCGCGCAAGGGCGTTTTCATAACTACGTCCACATTTACGCCGGATGCGGTGGCCTTTGTTGAGAGGATCGAAAGAAAGATTGTACTCATCGACGGCAATCGCCTCGCAGATCTGATGATTGGAAGTTTGATAACGACGACGAGGTGCACCTTCAGATTCCCAATCGCCTAAAGCTATAAGCCCGACGAGGGAAACCTTCGAAGCGTTGCGTGACCGAACTACTGGCT